>JAAESG010000532.1 GCA_024229615.1 Gammaproteobacteria bacterium
AAGCAATAGGGAATCGGTGCGCGAAAAACCCATTATGGCCCGGCATCAGCGTATGCCACCTTTAGAGGCCGGATATACGTATGCAGTCGAGCCAACTGCCACAAACCGATTACTTGCAAACGAGGAGGAGTCCATATACGGACGCTCAAAAAACTGACGTGGAGGGCGACCTTCGGCAGAGGCCGTGTAAAACCCACCTTCAGTCATACAACTGGTTGTCTGGGTTGGAAGCGTTAAAATTAAGGTAACTGTCACTCTGTCTTCACTCTGTCTTCTCGAAACCAGAGTTATTGGATCTGGAAGAGGATTAAAAAAACGGACGCTCAGATTCCGTCACACAGGGGCAAAAAACGACCCAGAACAGACATTGTCTTCGGCCAATTCCGGAGACATTATACCTATTCAAAGCACTCAGTAATTCTCGCATCAGCTATGTCCCGATTAATAGATATACTGTCGCCTGATTTGCGATCAATTCAGGTCACTCGTTGTTGGTCGGTACTCGCAGGAAAATTCATAGGATGTCGACAAAAAACTCGCCGGCATTCCAGTGGTTGTCTGAAACTTTACACTCCAGTTTGTCGATCTCGACGGGCCTGTCTTGGCCGCTGCCAAAGTTATCTCGATATGATCGAAAAGATAAAGTCTTATTATATTTCAGTGGACTAAGTGGACTAAGTGGACTAAGTGGACTAAGTGGAATTTCTTGAGTATTGAGCTAACTTTCAGTGGCTGAGGGATCAATTTGATCAATAACAACAATCCTGGCCGTAATGGCGGCCACAAGGAGTCACCTGATGAAGCTTTCTGGGCTGAATATCTTTGCACGAGCGGTATTTCTTTTGCGAAATAAAATTTCCTCGCATAGTGAACCATTGGCCGACTGTGGGCGCATTGTGGCGCTGGTGCTCTGTTGCGCCACGGCAACGGCCTGTGGTGGCGGAGGCGGCGGCGGTAGCAGCAGCAGCGGGGGCGGTAGCAGCAGCAGCGGGGGCGGTAGTCTGCCCGGCAATGGTCAAACCAGCTACAGTTCATTCGAATTGCTCGATCCAACTCCGGGCGCCGGCGACAATTTTGGTGAATCGGTGGCGTTTTTGGACAACGGCAATATTGTCGTTACCGATCCGAGCGATGACAGCGTCGTGAGCGGCGGCGGTGCGGTTCACCTGTTCAATTCAACAACCCAGGCAGTGATTGCCAGCCTTTATGGCGATGCTGTCAACGACAGCCTGGGTACCAACCTGGGCTCCGGTGGCATCTGGACGCTGCCGAACGGCAACTATGTTGTCATCTCATTATTTGACGATGAGGGTGGTATCGGGGATGCTGGTTCGGTGCGGTTGTTTGACGGCACTACCGGGCTTCAGCTGGGGCCAACCTACGCGGGCGATGTGGCTGGCGATATGCTCGGTTCGGGGGGGATAATCGAACTGGCTAACGGCAATTTCGTTATTTTGACTCCGAGTGACAATGAGGGCGGCCTCACCAATGCCGGTTCGGTGCGGCTTGTAAACGGTGCCACTGGCGCGCAGGTCGGGACTACTCTGGTGGGCGATTTGGCTAACGATGATCTCGGTAGCGGCGAATTTGCGGTGCTCACGAATGGCAACTTTGTCGTGGCTTCACCGTTTGATACCGAAGGTGGAATCGTGGGTGCCGGCTCGGTGCGCTTGATCAGCGGCACTACGGGTGCTCAGATCGGTAGTGCCATTGTCGGTGATACGACCAACGACCGATTTGGCAATGGCGAAGTGATCGCGCTCGGCAACGGAAACTACGTATTTGCCTCGCCGTCCGACGACGAAGCAGGTGTTGTCAATGCCGGTTCCGTGCGGCTCGTTAATGGCACGACCGGGGTACAGATCGGCGCGGCACTGGTTGGTGATGTTGCCAATGACAGCCTCGGTTCCCAGGGTGTTACCGCGTTGAGCAACAACAACTTTGTCATTGCATCTTCGAGTGATGACGAGGGTGGTGTCGTCGGCGCAGGTTCTGTCCGCCTGGCCAGCGGCGTCACCGGGGCTCAGATAGGTGCCACGATTGCCGGAGACGTGACCAGCGACTTCCTGGGTTCCGATGGGGTTACCGCGTTAAGTAACGGCAATTTTGTCATCGCTTCCCATTTCGATAACGAGGGTGGCATTACCGATGCTGGATCGGTCTTTTTGATCAACGGCAATACCGGAGCTCAGATTGGTGCAACCCTGTCCGGCAGCACAACCTTCGATCAGCTCGGCAACGGCACAATCCTGGCATTTTCGAATGGCAACTACGTAGTGAGCTCGACCCTCGAAGATACTGGCGGTGTTGTCGATGCGGGCACGGTGCGCCTGCTCAATGGCGCCACAGGCGTGCAAATTGGTTCAACGCTTGCGGGAGACTCGGCGTTTGACCAGTTGGGATCGAGCGAGGTTGTCCGACTGGCGAACGGAAACTTTGCCATCGCTTCGGCCAACGATGACGAGGGCGGCATTGCCAACGCGGGTTCGGTAAGGCTGGTCAGTGGGACGACGGGTGTTCAGCTCGGGACCGCTGCTACTGGTGACCTGCCCAATGACAATCTCGGTTCGGATGGATTAACCGCCCTGGGCAATGGCAATTTCGTGGTCGATTCTGCTTTTGACGATGAGGGCGGTGTCGCCAACTCTGGTTCGATACGCCTGTTGGATGGTTTAAACGGGGTGCAAGTCGGCAATGCCATTATCGGCGGAGTTGCGCTCGACATGCTGAACACGAGTATCGATGGACCGGCCGCCGGTGGTTCGTTTGTGGCTGGTTTCAGTGATACCGACAACAATGCCATGGTTGATTCAGGTCTCGTGTTATTGATCACCCCGTAACTGTGAACTAAGACCGGTATGAAGAAGGAACGATGTGCATTCCGGCTAACTCAGGGGGACAGTATATCTATTGAACATAGCCCAATATATCTGAGAGTCCGTTATTGGCCGATACTGTTGAAAGTGTGCCGTAGGCACACAAGTTGGCAGTACAGGAAGTACTGCTCTATTTGTGTATAAGCTCATTGGAAGATGGTGGTAGGCCCACCGGAGTCTGCTGTCGGAAGCTGGCTTCAAACTGCCTCAAGCTGCTGGTATTAAGAGTGCTGGTGGTGAGCGTTGAGGAAAAGGTAGTCAACCAGACTATCAAGTGTGGTACAGAGAGACGAGTGCAACCGAACCCCTGTTGACGCGTCGTAAAATCAAAGTGACATCAAAACTGGGGGCGTTTCAATCTCCCAGGATAAGTTTGCAGGTTAATTCCGAATGCTGTGCAAGCGGTGTCCGGCGTATAGTGGGCGTGACTCTGTACTGGGCTTTCAATGGGAACTGCGGGAACCAGTCATCGCGATGTTAAGGAAGAAATACAAATAACTAAAATTATGAGTATGAGAGTACCAATGCGTGATACTGGGGCGGAGTTGCTCGTAGTAGTGATGAAGCGTTTGTAATGAACGGGGAGCGAAGGGGCAACGTCAGATGGTCTTCAAGCAAGGTTCAACTGTCGCTTGGCAGGAGGAAACTTTGAATGAAGACAAAATCATTTATCATTTCAAAATGGCAAGTGTTAAAAGCATATGAATTGGTGAAAGCCAATGCAGGTGCCGCAGGAGTTGATCAACAATCGCTTTCAGACTTTGAACGAAATCTGAAAAGTAACCTTTACAAGCTCTGGAACCGACTGTCGTCAG
>JAAESG010000533.1 GCA_024229615.1 Gammaproteobacteria bacterium
AGCCGGACCTTGACTAGGCGTAGGCGAAGCGGCTCGCTGGGCAGAGCGTACATCGCGCACTGTTTGCGTGCCTCGGCGGTCGGCTCGAAGGTGACCACCTCGCTCTCGCGCCCGCCGGCGACGAAACGTTCCTGATTCTAACGGATTCTGTGGCTGGTGATTTTTTTGATAATGACGCCGCGCTAATATTAAATCCAAATGAATTTGATTCAATGTAACCGGGAAAAAAAGCCAGCAACGATGACTTAAATGACTGGTTTTCTCGAAAACGAAAAATTGCGCAACTGGCAGCCATGCGGACCCACCGTCCACCTTAAGGACTGCCGAAAGTTTGTCAGTTGCTTATTGTCGGTAACCACACATTGAAGAGGATACTCTGAGATTCTCCAGCCAACTATCACAATAGCGCAAACCATTGAGCCGCTCCGCCGCACAATCGCCGTCGGTACGCTTGCCGATGGCGCGTGGGCAATAGGGGCGGAAATTGCGCAAGATTGCCCAGGCACGAATACCCAGCTCGGCCGCTTCCCACGAACG
>JAAESG010000534.1 GCA_024229615.1 Gammaproteobacteria bacterium
ATTCAAGAATTCAAGTGACAGTTACTTTAATTCACCGGCCTTGGTCCTGGCTTTTTTTTCCTAAGTCGCCGCCCGGTCATTGCTTCAACCTGGAGCAGAAAGTTGTCTTCGCCAAAGGGCCGGCCTGTCCGGGTATGTTTTCGTAATTCTTCATCAGAATCGGAGTAATCTGACAAGAAAGCGGGCCAATCATTGACACGCTCGAGCAGAGGTTTAACTATCACCAGAGCATCGTCTTTCCCTGAGATATGCGCTCTGGCGCTGGACCATTTCCAATCATGGGCGTTATCGCAAAGCTTCGCTCGAACCGGGTTGAGTTCGACATAGCGAACAGCCTGCAGCAAGTGATTTTCATCCATGACTGTCGAGTAAAATCTCTCTTGCCAGAAGTGGCCCTTCCATCGCTTTCGTTTGTTAATGGCTAACGCGTATTTATGATGGATGGGCGCGAGATATTTTCTTAGCCCGTCTTCGGCACGCGGTACCAGAATCATATGTATATGATTGGGCATCAGGCAGTATGCCCATACCTCTACCAGTGCGTTTTCTCGCGCCTCTAAAGCCAACCTCAGGTAGTGCTGATAATCACGCTTCGAAAAGAAAGTTCTCTGACGCCGATTACCACGTTGTGTGATGTGATGAGGATAATTGGGCACCACGACCCGCGCAATCCTTGGCATAGTCATTTACTCCATGTAAATGTTCATTTATTACCGTTAGGTACCTCGAAACTTACCACAGTGCAGATTCAGGGGCCAATTAAGGTGGCCAATTAAGGTGACTGTCACTTTAATTCCTAAAGGTGACTGTCACTTTAATTCACTTTAATTCCTCATGAAAAAAATACGAAAGTAATTCTTAAACTTCTGCTTAATAGTATGATGCGCCGAACGTCGATGGGATTGCCTCTTTTAGCGGGCGAGAGATTAGCAGGTTTTAAGCATGATAAAAAACTATACGATTGTGATGCTCGCGATGCTGTTGTCGGCATGTGCGACCGTTAATGTGCCGCAATATTTTTACAATGAAATTCTGATTATCAATAAATCGCGAGAACTGATCCAGGACGTGAAGATCAGCGTAAGCAAAACAGGCCGCGGGTTCAGCTGCGGTAATATCGCGCCACGTGGGATATGTTCAAATAAGATTCCCGGGCGTCCGTATATGAAAAATCCAATTCGGATTGCGTGGGTGTTCGGCAATACCGCTCGCCAAACCTCAGAGTTTGTTCTCGAGGTGCCCGCGACAATGGATCCCGAGCTGCCATTGCGCGGTGTCCTTGAAATCAGCCCGCGAGGATCACTTTCAGCCTATTTCGAACAAGGCCCCCCAAAGAATTGAAACTCGCGGATAGTCTAGAATGGCTTTAACCTGAATCCGTAGGTTCAGGGCGGATGCAGGGCGTAAGATATTGGTTTCTCAGTGGAATTAAAAAATCTTAGCTTCACCCATAGGTTAAGCGGGAATTTTTTAAGCCGCTGGGGAATCAATAGCTTGCGTCATGCGCCGTCATGAACCTACGGATTCAGGTTTTACTTAAGCTCGGAGCTACCGTCACACTGGCTCGGATGCAGGTTTTACTTAAGCTCGGAGCTACCGTCACACTGGCTCGGAGGCCGGTGTGACGGTAGTTTTCAATCAGTTAACTGCATTGATCCATGATTTTTCAGCTACCTGTCCTTTTTCGATGCGTTGGTTGATCTCCGCGTATGTCAGCCGGCTCCAGGCGTCCGTGTGGGCGAACATCTCGCGCAGCAAGGCGTTATTGAGCCGATGCCCGGGTTTGCGGGTGTACAGCTGTCCGAAGATAGGCGCTTCCGCCAGCGCCAGGTCTCCCAGGCAGTCGAGAATTTTATGGCGCGCAAATTCGTCGGCGAATCGCAGTCCTTCCTGGTTGACGACGCGATCATCGTCCACTAATACCGCGTTGCGCACCGAGCCCCCGAGTGCAAGGCCCTGTTCGCGCAATTGCTCGAGTTCGTCGGCGAAGCCGAAGGTGCGGGCTGGTGCAATCTCTGTTTCGAAGACGTTATCGATCAAATCGACCGATAAACACTGTGAGCCGATCGCGGCGTTGGCGAACTCGATATCCACCGTTATGCGCGGTACATCGCATGGTGCCAACACCGCGTAGCGCTCGCCCTGCTGGACTTCTAATGGGCGCTCGATCCAGATGCCGAACCTGGGTAGACGCTGGCTGACTATTCCCGCCTGGTTGATCATGTCGACCAGCGGAGCCGAGCTGCCATCGAGTATCGGTACTTCGTCGCCGTTGATCTCGATCAACAGGTTGTCGACTCCGCAGCTGCGCAGCGCGGCCAGCAAATGTTCTACCGTGCTGACGGTAACACCGTGCTCGTTGCCAAGCACGGTGCACAAGCGGGTATCGACAACATTTTTCCACGAGGCCCGAATCAGCATATGCTCTGACTCAACGTCCCGGCGCAAGAAACAAATGCCGGTGTTGGGCGCAGCCGGGTACAGGATCATGGAGACCTTGTGTCCGCTGTGCAGGCCTATGCCGACATAGCGAATGATTTCATTGGTCGTGCACTGGGTAGTGCCATTGGCCAGTTTTGAATATACCATCGTCGCGTTCCTCGAATTAGATTTCGTTGTTTCGCTACTATGGAATTCATTGGTTTAATGCCGCTAATCCGCGGGCGCCAATCGCTTATCCGGGTGTCAAAAATCGTTAAATATGCATCCGAGCGCACATTTTTCAGCCTTATCTTCGTGGGTCAGTTTTACTTGTTCGAGCGTCTGTGACACCAGGGGGGTGATTTGCTCCCGGGTCTGGTTGAGCGCGACAACAGCCTTGTCGGTCGAATCGAGTATTTGCGGGATCTGCTCCCGCGTGTCGTAGACCACGGTGATAGTGTTGTCGATAGGTTGCAGAATCGGTCCGATTTGTCGACTGATCGTATCGACCTGCGTCAGCATGGGCGGAATCTGCGCTCGCACATTTTCGATTTCGGCAACTACCAACGGAATCTGTTTGCGTACCTCGACAACCTCGGTCAGGATCCCCGGAACCAGCTTGCGGACCTCGGCGATTTCAGCGCGGATATTCTTTGCTTCAGCCAGTGTCGGCTCAATGTGCCGTGATATCTGGTCGACCGATTCCGAAATTGTCGGTGCGTTGCTGTTTATCTGCGCTAATTGATAGGCAAAATAAAAGATCGCCGCCGCAATTGCGAAACGACTGGTTGTAGCCAACAATTCGGTGTTGTTGTTCCTGGTCGAACGATTACTCCCGATCCTGTGCTCGATTACTCGCTAAAACTGCCACCCAGCGCCAGGTGTAAATCGACACGCTGAGTGAGCCGGGTATTTTTGATTCTTATCAGCGAAATGCGTGAATTCAGCGCCCTTGCCTGCATTTGCAGCACGCTCAGAAAGTCGACCGCGCCGACATCGTATTGAGTTTTGGCCGCCGTGAGCGCGGCCACGTTGTTCTCCACCTTCGCGCCGAGAAAGGCTTCGCGCTCGAGTAGCAATTGCTCATTGGTCAGACTGGATTCAACTTCACTGAATGCGCGCAGCGCGATGCTGCCATAATTGGCCAATGCGGCTTCCTGCTGTGCGGTTTCGATTTGCACCTGGGCTTCGAGTGCGCCTCCGAGTTCCAGCGGTGCCACGAAGTTGGCGCCGAGAGAAAAGAAATTACTGCTGACTCCGATCAGGTCGAGCAGTTCATTGCTGGAAGAGCCGCCGGACGCGGTCAGCGAAAGATTGGGTAATTTTGTCGCTTTGGCCGACTCGATGCGTTGAAAAGCCGCAGCGACATGACGTTCGGCCGCGATCAGGTCTGGCCTGCGCTCGAGTAGTTGCGCCGGAATCCCGACCGGCACGGCAGGCGGGGCAGGTATGAACTCGCGTACGACTTCCAGCTCCGCCGACGGATAACGTCCAAGGATCACTTCGATGCTGCGTACCGCCTGGGTCAATGCTCCGATCGCCTGTCGTTGGCGCTCCTTCGCGGCGGCCAGGTCGGCCTTCGCGAGATAGACGTCCTGCGGAGAACTGGTGCCGAGTTCGGCTTTAGTTTGAACGATTTCGAGGGTTTTCTGGTAAATTTTTATCGCATCATCGGATAACCCCAACTGCAGGTTGGTTTCGGTCGCGAGAAACCAGGCCTTGGCGGTTTGCGCGACCAGCGATTGACGTGCGGCTTCGAGATCGGCCTCGGTCGCATGGTAGGCCTGCTCGGCGGCGCTGGCAGCAGAGGCCAGCTTGCCCCAGATATCGAGTTCCCATTGCAGGTTGAGTGCGGCACCGGTGCTATTGGTACTATTGTTCCCGCGGTCTGTGTTCTGCGCAGCACCGCCGACATTGACGGCCGGGATCAGGCGAGCGCCGGCCTGCGTCGCAAGCCCTGCGGCGATATCCAGGTTGGACCTCGCCACGGCCAGTTCGCGATTATTCTGCAGTGCTTCGGCGACAATTTTTTCGAGCTCGTCATCGCCGAAGGTTCTAAGCCAGCCATCCTTGACGGTGCCGCGTGCAATAACCTCGCTCCAGCTCGGTACCGCGGTGAATGTCGGTGCAATTTCGGTGGTTTCGGGCAGTGCCTGCTCGACCACCTGTTCCACGCTCGGGTTTGGCGCCGGTTTCACGCAGGCACTGACCACCAGCAACAGTCCAATAAAAAATAATATCCGTTTTGCAATCATTGCGATACCTGGTGAAACGGGAACCGGTAGTTCATCCAGGTTGACCCAGCCCGCATAGTGAATTGTATCCTGGTGAGGATGGTTTCGATGTGCCGCTATTTCGTAAGGGATGTCGTGAATTACGATAATGCCGTAGAACAGTGTAACTCCGGTGAAGATCAGTATTCCCAGCGCAACGTAATCGAGCATTTTAGTTTCCTTTCAACAGGTGTAACGGAGCGTATGATAAATAAAAAGAACCCGTTTGATTAAATTGGTTTTTGCTATTGTCAAATCGATGGCTCAGGGGCACGGCACTGACGCCATGAAGAAATATGCTCGGTAATACCGTTAGCACGATGACGGCGAGAATGCGTTCGTAACCTTCGATAGCCGCATGGGGATTACACGGCCCTTGATCAAACTAGCGAGGTTGATGGTCGGGGCATCGACAAACAGGATCAGGATCAACGTGATTTCGGTCAGAATGTGTACCAGCTCGCCATGGGCTTCCATGTTGAACAGGTCGAACCCGACGGGACCGATCAGTATCCCCACCGCGACAAACAGTATCGGTGCCGTTACCGGCGAGCGATCGGCAGCTTTTGAAAACAGGCCGTAGATACAAATCATCGCGGCCGCAAAAATTATGGCCGGGTGATCGTTCACAGTTGCTTGTCGATAGAGAATCTGGGATCGAGGCCGTCGTCCACCGTGGTGAACGAGATCGACGCCGCGTTGATCGCGAGCGCGACGACGATGCCGGTGAAGATCAGGCCGACGAATGCAATCATGACGGATAAAATTCTGGAGAGTTTGTAGGTCGGTCGGATATCGCCGTAACCGACCGTGGTTGCAGTGATGAATGACCAGTAGAGTGCGTCGAAGCGATTCCACGATTCACGCCGGCCGGCGATCTGGCCCAACAGGACAATCATAAACGTCATCAAAATCAGTAAGGGCGCGGCCAACTCGAGACCGTAAACAAAAAATTTCAGGAATTGAATAGTAAATTGCACGATATTTTTCCGCTACTCAAGGAACAATTATTCTAGCGTGAAAGTTCCTGCGACGAACAGTGCCAGTCATTCTGTCATGAACCGCGCGATGATTTATTGCTATTCATTATGATTTTATCTAGGAGTCTGTCGGATTTAGGGAATCGTAGCGAAGCAACTGGGACGCTCTGTACCTGTCGTTATGAAATTGAAAGACCACTAGCGCGCCTTTGTCACCGCCACTCGTTGCGAGGCGACGGGAGCTCGTGCCC
>JAAESG010000535.1 GCA_024229615.1 Gammaproteobacteria bacterium
CTGGGTTTCGCCGATCAAATTGTAATCCAGATTACGCTGCTTGCAACTTGTTCGTTCAAGGTATACCTTAAACCGTCAGTACCGTGCGCAAAGACGCGCGGCAGTAATAAAATAATTGAAAATAATTAGTGATACAAAAAAACAACCGAAAAATCCTGAGGACAACAAAACAATGAAATCTCCTAACTTGAAAAAGCGGATTCATCCGCTGTGCACCGGAATAGCATTGGCTGTAATACAGCTCGGTATCTCCGGCGCTGTACTTGCCGCGGATTGCCCCACCGCCACGGTAGCCGAACCGAAAGGTGTTCCGGCTGGACAATTTCCACAGCAGTACGAACTTGCAGAGTTCGAGTCTCTGGCTAAATGTAAGCTGTCGTTTAAAGGCAACCCTGACGCAGCTGCGTTAAATAAGCGGATTTATGGCAATCCGAAATTACCGTCGCTTGCCGAGCGCCTGCCGGAAGAGCCTCTGGTGGTCGCGCCTTACGATTCGATTGGGAAATACGGCGGCACCTTCGATATGCTGTCAAATGCGACCGAATCAGGCACATCAGACATGATGGCGGTTCGTCACGTCAACCTGGTGCGTTATTCGGACGATCTTGAAACCATCGTGCCCAACGTCGCCAAAGGCTGGGAGTGGAATGATGACTTTACCCAGCTGACGTTTTTCCTGCGCAAGGGCCAGAAATGGTCGGACGGGGCACCCTTCGGTGCAGAAGATGTCGAGTTCTGGTATGAAAACCTGGCGATCGACACGAATGTTCGCGAAAAGCCGAAAGATTA
>JAAESG010000536.1 GCA_024229615.1 Gammaproteobacteria bacterium
GGGCACGACCTCTCGTCGTCTCGCAACGAGTGGTGGTGAGAAATGCGGGCTAGTCGTCGAGATAACTGCTGATTAACAGGTAAAAACCAGGCACGGCAAGGACCGCGCTCAGCAATGGTACGATCAACTGCCCGCCTCCGACCATTATGGGTGCGAGGCCATCCAGCCCGACAATGATACTCGCGCTGATAATAAAGCTGGCACCGATGATGGCGCGTATACTGCTGCGGTTGGCTCGGCGAATTTCACGTTTCAAATCATCGATCTGACGCGACCTGAGTTCAACACGAATTTCCTCGTTGGCAATCCTGTCCAGTGCTCTGAAAGCAAGTTGAGGCAAATCCGGCAAATGTTCGGCAATGAAAGGCAGGTTCTTCTTCAAGCCCTTGATCAGTGCTCTCGTCCCGAGTTGCTCGGAAAGCCAACGCTCGAGGAAAGGTTTGGCGGTATCCCAAAGGTCGAGCTGGGGATACAACTGCCGTCCGATCCCCTCGATATGCAGGAAAGTTTTTTCCAGCAGTAACAACTGGGGTTGAATCTCCATGTTAAACGAACGCGCCGTCTGAAATAGACGTAACAGCAGCTGGCCAAAAGAGATCTCGGCCAGGGGGCGTTGAAACATGGGCTCACAAACGCTACGAATCGCGGCTTCAAATTCATCGATGCGTGTGTCGTGATCGACCCAGCCAGAATCCACATGCAATTCGGCTACGCGGCGATAATCACGATTGAAAAAGGCGACGAAATTTTCCGCGAGATAGCGCTGGTCGCTAATCGACAAAGAACCCATGATACCGAAGTCGACCGCGATATATTTCGGGTTCTCCGGTTTTTCGGCGGCCACGAAGATGTTTCCGGGGTGCATGTCGGCGTGAAAATAATTGTGCCGAAACACCTGTGTGAAAAAGATTTCAACACCCTTGCGCGAGAGCAGTTCGAAGTTGATATTCTGTGACTGCAAGCGTGGGATATCGGATACCGCAATGCCGCTGATGCGCTCCATGACCATGACCCGTGAGCGGCAGTAGTCCCAGTGCACAAACGGCACATAGAGGTCGGCAGAACCTTCAAAGTTACGCCGCAATTCACTCGCGTTAGCGGCTTCGCGCACCAGGTCGAGCTCGTTCAGAATTGTAGTTTCGAATTCGCGCACGATCTGAATGGGTTTGATACGCTTGGCTTCATCCCAGTAGCGATCGGCCATCTTCGCCAGCATCAACATGACCTCGATGTCCTGGCGAATCTTGTGCTCGATTCCAGGGCGTACAATTTTGACCACAACATCCTGCCCGTCGGGTAATTGTGCGCCATAAACTTGTGCGATCGACGCCGAAGCGATTTCCTTTTCATCGAAGGACTTGAATGCCTGTTCGAGGGACTGCCCCAGTTGCTGTTCGATGATGCCGCGTGCCTCGGGCCACGGAAAGGGCGGTACCCGGTCGAGCAGTTTTTCAAGCTCGTCGGTGATTTCATCACCAAACAGATCTCGACGGGTTGCCATCATTTGACCGAACTTGATAAAAATTGGCCCCAGCGACTCGATGCACAATCGTAAGCGCTCGGCCTGGCTCAAATCTTTGCTGCGAAACCAATTAAAGGGATTAATCGCACCCAACAGGTAAAGCGGGCGGTAAAAATGCATCGACAAAACGATTTCATCGAGCCCGAAGCGAGCCAGTGTGAAATTGATTGAAATCAGGCGTAACAAGTTGCGCATTACCGCTGCTTGACTCTCTCTAGCAGTTGTTGCAGGCGTACCTCGGCGCGTTCAACATCGTGTTTCAGAACGGTAAGGCGAGCTTGAAAATCTTCGAATTCAACTTCATTGGGGCTGAGTCGGGCTTCTTCGCGCAAATACTCGCTACTGGTCTGTAACAGCGAATCGGCACTTTGCTGTAGCCACTGACCAAACTTGCGTGCGCGTTGATGAACCTGAAAAGCGATAACGTCACCGCTGTGCTGTGCGAGGATTTCCTCCCAGTCGATATCGAGGTTGGCAAGAATCGTCTGCATCTTTTGCGCCAGCGCAACATTGCCATTGAAACTGACGCGTTCCTGAATCGAGGTCGAAACCTTGTCATCCAGCGATGCGAGATTAATCAATGCCATGAGTCGTCCGGAAATGGTTGCATCGATCTCGCGTGCCGGTGGATTTCGACTCAGGCGAATGCCCCAATTGCCGGGATGGCAGTAAAGCTGAAAATCGAGGTCGACGATATCGATGACGATGCACTGCCCTTGCATAGCCTGGCACCCCTTGAGGGCAATCTCGTCATAGGCGAGCAAACGATTGCCGCCGATTTCTGCTGCACTAAGCAGGGAATTCTGAATTGAATCGAACAGGTTGGCACCGAGACTATCGTTGGAGTGCATGCTGATTGTCCGTTCAGTACTTGAAGGCGCGGTGCAGGGCAACGATACCACCGCTGAGGTTGTGCACTTCGACCTCGTCAAAACCACCCTGTTCCAGAATGATACATTTTAGCGCTTGCTGGTCCGGGTGCATGCGAATCGATTCGGCCAGATACTGGTAACTGTCGCGGTCCCTGGCGATCAGCTCACCCATGCGCGGTAGCAATTTGAAGGAATAAAAATCATAAAGTTTTTCCAGTGGTTCACACACCGGCTTCGAAAACTCCAGCACGCACAGGCGTCCGCCGGGTTTTAGCACGCGCTGCATCGATGCCAGTGCGCTAGCCTTGTCGGTGATGTTTCGCAAACCGAAGGCGATGGTAATGCAGTCGAAGTAATTGTCTGCGAAAGGCAGTATTTCGGCATTGCACCGTAGCGTGGTGATGCGATCAGCGAACCCCTTGTCGATTACCCGATCACGTCCTTGTTGTAACATCGCGGCGTTGATATCGGCAAGTACGACCTGGCCGGTTACGCCAACCATCTGCGCCTCTTTAATGGCGAGATCCCCGGTGCCGCCAGCGAGGTCGAGTACCTTGTGGCCGGGCCGCAGGCCACACATTTCGAGAGTGAATCGCTTCCACAGATGATGGATGCCGAGGGACATGACATCGTTCATCAAATCATAGTTCTGCGCCACGGATGAGAAAACCGCGCCGACTCTCTGCTGTTTCTCGGCGGCCAGGATTTCTTCATATCCAAAGTCTGTGGTGGAATCTTTTTGCATGAATGGAACCTTACCACGTGACGCGGATTGCGTCATTGCGAAACCTTGGAGTTACTTGTGGTCAGTCCGGTCGGGGCTAAAGCTTCGCTCAGGAATCGGGTTTGCGTTTATGGCCCTCGGCTTCGAGTCTTTCCAGGTAGTGTTGCCATCGTTCTTCGTAATTGACCCCGAGTTCATAGAGATACTCCCAGCTGTATAGTCCGGTGTCGTGATTGTCGTCGAAGGCGAGTCTGACCGCATAGTGTCCCATCGGTTCGATGCTGTTGATGTTGACGTCTTGCTTACCGATTTGCAGTACCTCCTGCCCGGGCCCATGTCCGGTTACTTCGGCAGAGGGTGAGTAAACGCGCAGGTATTCAACAGGTAATCTGAAATTCGAACCATCCTCAAAGCTGACTTCAAGGACACGGGACACCTTGTGCAAATTGATTTCAGTCGGTTTCATCAAAGTATGTACTGTGACAGGTCTTCATCCAGCGAAAGTTCGCCTAGATGCTCATTGACGTAGTCGGCATCGATGGTGATGCTTTGATCGACCATATCCGATGCCTCAAAGCTGACGGTTTCGAGCAGACGCTCCATGACCGTGTGCAAACGTCTGGCACCGATGTTTTCCTGTTTCTCGTTGACCTGAAAAGCAACCTCGGCAATGCGTGCGAGACTGTCATCGGTAAACACCAGGCTTACGCCTTCGGTTTCCATCAGCGCGGTGTATTGTTCAGTCAGGGAGGCATTGGGTTCGCGCAGGATACGCACGAAATCGTTCACCGTCAGTGCCGACAGTTCGACTCGAATCGGCAGCCGACCCTGCAGCTCCGGAATCAGGTCACTGGGTTTGGAAACGTGGAAGGCACCCGAGGCGATAAACAGAATATGATCGGTCTTGATCATGCCGGCCTTGGTGGACACGGTACAACCTTCGACCAATGGCAGCAGGTCTCGCTGCACGCCTTCGCGCGAAACATCGGTGCCACTGGTTTCACCGCGCTTGGCGACCTTGTCGATTTCATCGATGAAAACGATGCCATTCTGCTCGGCGTTTTCGAGTGCGCCGAGCTTGAGTTCATCCTCGTTGATCAACTTGGCTGCTTCTTCGTCGGTCAGCATTTTGAGAGCGTCCTCGACGCGCAGCTTACGAGCCCTGCTTTTCTGACTGCCGAGGTTTTGAAACAATCCCTGTAACTGATTGGTCATGTCTTCCATGCCCGGTGGCGCCATGATTTCGACTCCGACCGACGGCAGTTGCAAGTCGATTTCGATTTCCTTGTCGTCGAGTTTCCCCTCGCGAAGCATTTTGCGAAACTTCTGCCGCGTACCATCGCGAACGCTACTATCAGATTCTTCGCTAAAATCGTTCGGTCGGGGTAACAACGCATCCAGTACCTTTTCCTCGGCGGCATCCTCGGCACGGTGGCGTACACGGCCGACCTCGGCTTCGCGCATTTGTTTAACCGACACATCGACCAGATCTCGAATGATCGACTCGACATCGCGACCGACGTAGCCCACCTCGGTGAACTTGGTGGCTTCGACCTTAATGAAAGGAGCATTCGCTAGTCGCGCCAGGCGCCGTGCGATTTCGGTTTTACCAACCCCGGTAGGACCCATCATGAGGATATTTTTCGGTGTAATTTCGTTACGCAGTTCTTCGTTAACCTGCTGTCGGCGCCAACGGTTACGCAAAGCGATCGCAACCGCGCGCTTGGCCTTGTCCTGCCCGATGATGTGATTGTCAAGTTCCTGCGAAATCTCGCGCGGCGTCATCGGCGATTGGGTAATGGTTTTGCTATCCACGTTAGTTTTCAGTACTCGATTGCTTCAAAGGTATGGTTGTGATTGGTGTAGACGCAGATATCGCCGGCAATCTGCAAACCTTTCTCGACGATTTCCTGAGCGCTCATTTCAGTCGTGTCGAGCATGGCTCTCGCCGCGGCCTGTGCGAAAGCCCCGCCCGAGCCGATCGCCATCAGGCTGTCTTCGGGTTCGATGACATCCCCGTTACCGGAAATAATCAGCGATGCCTCTTCGTTGGCAACGCAAAGCAGGGCTTCGAGGCGTCGCAAGGCACGATCCGAACGCCACTCCTTTGCCAATTCGACCGCGGCTCGAATCATCTGACCGTTGTGTTTTTCGAGCTTGCCTTCGAACAGCTCAAACAACATGAAAGCGTCGGCGGTGCCGCCGGCGAATCCGGCAATTACCTTGTCCTTGTATAAGCGGCGTACCTTGCGCGCGTTTCCTTTCATGATCGTGTTACCCAGGCTTACCTGGCCGTCACCACCGATGACCACGCTGTTGCCGCGTCGCACGGAAAGAATGGTTGTGCCGTCAAACTGTTGCAAATCGTTGTCCCGCCTATCATGCTACTGGCATTGTCATATATGGGCGCCAGAAAATAAATACAAGGATCAAACAGTTCACTGTTTGATCCGCAGCCCCCGCGCGCGCGGGGTTGACGTATCGGTACCTCGCAACCTGGATCATACTTCGGCCGGTTGACACTATTTCAAATATCGTTGCTGGTTGCTATTTTTTTTATCCAACCAGGCGAAGTGTGTGCCGTATTGTCGCGCTATACAAGCGAACTTCAACGCCGTTGGACGGAAAAATGGCCCTAGTCCCGACTTATACAGTTTACACGAGGGGAGAAGCGCCCCTCGGCGTTTCAAATCGTGTTAACAAGCCCGAATGGCACTTACTTAAGTTCACAATCATCGTCATACCAATTCAACCAGGACCTAATAAACGGTGAAAGTTTTCGCGAA
>JAAESG010000537.1 GCA_024229615.1 Gammaproteobacteria bacterium
AAAGCGCTTGGGTAGGACCTCCATGACCCGCCGAGCATCGTCTTCGTGCTGAAAACCAATGACGAAGTCATCGGCAAACCTCACGAGAAAACAGTGCCCCCGCATCCGCGGTTTCACGTCTCGCACGAACCATTCATCCAGTACATGGTGCAGGAACACATTCGCAAGGCAGGGTGAATACGCCACCAACAAAGTAGCAAAAATCCATGTAAACTGGGGTATACGCATCCGCAGAGAGTGTTTGAGCGGATTTTTTCGGTTGTCGCCTGAGGCCCATGTCAGCCTGTTTCTCGACATGGATCCCGTACCCTCACAACGCAGGAAGCGTAAGTCATGAATAAGCCTCGCCAGCGATCATTGCGCGTCCGGGTCGAACATGAGCCCCATCGTTTCTCGGACGAATGTCTTGAGAGAATATACGAGCAATTACACCCGACAAAAAGCCGTGAAGTGACGCCTGATAAGAATAACAAGCAGGGTGAAGTCGAGCCGCAAAAAGGTAAAGGGGGCCAGCAATGAACAAGGATGGTATTTTTGCCCTCTACGCGCGTGTTTCATCTGACAAACAAGCAAAAGATAAAACCATTGACAGCCAGATCGCCGCCCTTAAAGAAAAGATCACGGCTGACGGTGGCAAGCTGATTGAAGATATGATGTTCATTGATGCTGGCGTTAGTGGCGCAACGTTAGTACGACCAGAACTCGAACGATTGCGTGACAGCGCAGCCATCGGCGCTATTGATCGCATCTACTTTCTGTCACCGGATCGGTTGGCTCGAAAGTATGCTCACCAGGCCTTACTGCTGGAGGAGTTTTCATCCGCGGGTGTTACCGTTCACTTCCTAAACCATGCGGTCGGCACGACGCCTGAAGAAGAGCTACTGTTACAGATGCAGGGCATGATCGCAGAGTACGAACGCGCAAAAATCATCGAGCGTCACCGTCGGGGAAAACTGCATCGAGCGAAAGGCGGTAGCGTCAACGTGCTGTCAACGGCCCCCTATGGATATACCTATATCCGCAAGCAAGTCGATGGTGAACCGGCACAGTACATCGTCAATCTACAGCAGGCCAAAACCGTACGTCAGGTGTTTCACTGGATAGGGGTTGAGCGGTTAAGTATCGGTGAGGTGTGTAGACGTCTGTCAGAGGCTGAGATTCCCACACAGACGGGCAAAACCCACTGGGATCGTAGTGTGATATGGGGAATGCTGCAAAATCCGGCTTACATGGGTAGGGCGGCGTTCGGTAAAACGAAAGCAGGTAAGCTCAAACCGCGCGTCCGTCCGCAGAAGCATAGTGCGGAGACACCGAAGAAACCGTATTCCACGCAGAGAACCGATCGCGATACCTGGATCGAAATACCGGTGCCGCCACTCGTTAGCGGGGAACTTTTCCAGGCCGTTCAACACCAGTTGGATGAAAACCGGAAACGGGCTCGCATTGGGAGTCGGGGTGCCTGTTACCTGCTGCAAGGACTCACCGTATGCGGGCACTGTCACTATGCCTACTATGGCAAGAAAATCAGTCCTTCAACCGCGAAGGGAAAACGTCAATATGCGTATTATCGCTGCATTGGCACTGATGCCTATCGCTTTGGCGGTGAGCGTATTTGTGA
>JAAESG010000538.1 GCA_024229615.1 Gammaproteobacteria bacterium
AGGCATGATATGCCTCATTTCCCGTGGATCAAATCGATCGCTGCCGCAAGTCGTGATTTAGTTTCTGGTAGGGCTGCGAGGACAGGCAGATAGGGCTCAATACCTGAGCGTCGATTCATTAACGGTATCTGGCTGATTTGTGTCTATGGCGGTAGTTGTTTGGATCCGATATCAACCGTTAGTCGGCTTCCAGCCGTTTCCACCGTTCGCGCAGCTTGTCTCCTTCGCCCTTGAAATACACATCGGAATCAATGCAGGACAGCATGCGATCGACGCGAAAATGACGAAAATCGTTGCGTAGCTCGCACCAGGTCACCAGCAGCATGGCGTGTACATAGTAAATGATCGCCAGTGGCCTGACTCGCCTCGAGCTTTCCCGTTCGCTTTCATCGCAATACCGAATATCGAGTTTCTGCTCCTCGCGAATCGCGCGGCGGATGAGATCCGGGTCAACCGCTTGTGGGATTAATGCGCCTCGTTCCGAGACTTGCAGGCTCTCCAGGCGTCCCCGGATTGAGTCGATTTTATGGGTGACCTGTTGAGCCGCTTTTTGCAAGCCCTTGTCACCGGTTTGAGCCACCAGACTCAGGCCAACAACGATCGCCTCGATTTCTTCGGCATTGAAATTGAGCGCCGGTAAATCGTAACCTTGGCGCATCAAGTAACCCACACCGGCTTCACCTTCGATCGGGGTGCGCATGGATTGCAGTGTCTGAATATCGCGATAGATGGTACGCGCGGACACTTCCAGCCGATCGGCGATTTCAGTCGCGGTAATGACTCGATTTTCGCTTCTTAGTATTTGAATAATCTCAAATAATCGATCAGTTCTACGCATCTGGATTGGAATGGGTTGACATTCTGTTCGTTACCTTAGCACAACCCTACTGACAATACGTTGTCAGTAGGGTTTTCGTATAATTGTGCTTTCCAATCTAGCGGGGAGCCAACATTATGGAAACACAGGAAATTTTCAGCAGCGGATTCGAAACTGCGGCAATTCGCATGATTCCCTACTGGTGCATCCGATTTCTGGCGCCGGCCGATGAAATCGATCATCTATATGATCAGATCATCAAGGTTGCGCCTCTCGTCTATGGTAAAACCGATCGTAACGCAATTCGAGCCGCTCCCTGTCACGAGTATTACCGACCACTGGAGGGCACGCCGACTGGCGCCGAAATTGAAACCCGCAAACGGCCCGGTATCGTCGAAATGTCGTTGTCGATACCCACCGATCAAAGCCAACTGAAAGCGATTATCGACGTTATCTACGAGTTTCACAGTTACTATGAACCACCCATCTCAGTCGAACCGATTCTGCGTTCGGAAACCTGCGGCCTCGACGATAGCGATAATCCGAATCGCTGGTGGAACAGGGGCGGGGACTGGAAAAAGTGACTGAGTCTCCTGGTTTGGCTCTCGATGTGATGCCAGATTCGGCGCTGCAGGGCCCCCGCTTGAGTGGGATTTTTCTGGTATTGATATCCGCTCTGGTGTTTAGCAGCGCCGGATTATTCGTCAAAGGCGTGGAATCGGACGCCTGGGCGATTCTGTTCTGGCGCGGATTGTCGGCGGCTATATTCACCACTGCCTATGTCGCCTGGCGAGGTGTTCTGCAGCGCGAGTTTGCGCGAATGGGTAAACCCGGGATCATGGCCGGTGTTGTGGGTGCGCTGGCAACGATCGCCTTCATCCCCTCGTTTAAATATACCTCTATCGCGAATGTCTCGCTGATTTATGCCGCGGTACCGTTTGCGGCAGCCACAATTTCGTGGATCTGGATGCGCGAGAAACCGACAGCTGCAGTGTTGGTGGCCAGCCTGGTTGCATTCGTAGGCGTGGTTGTCATCGTTGGCGGCTCATTGGACAGTCTCAACCTGCGTGGCGATTTACTGGCGTTGTGGATGACCCTGGGTATGGCGGCCTATCTTTGTATTTATCGGCGTTACCCGGGCACCCCTGCTGCGGGTCCCGCGGTGCTGTTATCGCTACTGCTGGTTCCAGTCGCCTGTGTTGCGGGAGATCCATTGTCTGCACCGCCTGGTGAAATTTTTGTCATGTGTAGCTTTGGGCTGGTGTTCGCGGTGGCTTCGGTGACTATGGCGGAAGGAGCGCGTCGCTTACCCGCCGCGGAAACGGCCTTGATCAGTGCGCTGGAGACGCCGCTTGCGCCGCTATGGGCCTTCCTGCTGTTAGCCGAAATGCCGCCCCGTTACACCCTAGCCGGCGGCTCTATTATTCTGATCGCTGTGTTTGCATCGCAACTTTACGGATGGAGTAAAAAACCTCAGGGCGTGTAGCTGCAGAAAATCTTTTTGACGTATTCGTCGTTTTGCCATTGATAACCCATACCGACGGGTACCAGGAAGGTATCGCCGGCCCGGAAGTCGAAGACGATACCATCGGCATTGGTAATCGAGCCGCTGCCTTCGAGGATATGCATGAGCTCCGATCGTTCGATCGTGGTAGCAACCCGTTTCATCGGACTGCATTCCCAAATGACGGCGAGAAATTTTTTAGTCGGGTCCTGGTACATAGTGAGCATTCCCATGTCCGGTACTTCGCTCTCGTACAGTGTCGGGTCCTGTCGAGCGACCTTCGGCAGTGCTAGCGAAGGGTCTACCAGCATTGCTTGCAATCCTGCTTCGGCCGGCGGCGAGTCGGTATTATCGTGAATGAAGAAAAATTTACGCAGATACTCTGATTGCTTCCATGCAACCACGGCAGCTTTGGGTATTACGAAGCCATTACCTGCTTTGAACGTTTGTGTGGAACCGTCTTCCAATTCGATATCCAGTGATCCTTCCAGCAGAATCATGAATTCGTCGACGGAATAGGGCCCCTTGACTTCCGCATAGGCTGTACTGTCCCAGGCGCCCGCCGAGACTGCGCCTTCGGCACTGCTAAAGAATTCGTGTCCCCTTTGAGTCGGCAACCCCGAGGCGATGAACTCCGCCACGGGTGGATCCTATAGTTGCAAGCCGCCGTGCGGATCACCGTTTGGGTCGAACTTGATGACTGCCTGGTCGGGCATTGGTTTTAGCTCCTCTTGTACATTGATCAGTTTAGTAATTTTTTTACCTGAGAACTGCTGATGATTTTATTATTCTTGACATAGTCCTCGTGATTTTCCTCGACCTTGGAAAGATCGTAGACGTAATTGACCATGGTGCCGAAAGAACGTTGCATACCCGTGTCCGAGGGATTTCCGAGAATATTGATGCGCTCCAGTTGCGCGCCATTCTTGAGGTGAAATCTTGCCACCGGATCGATTGGTTCGTTTTGAAAAGTTTTTTCTTCGAGAAAATAGCTGGCGGCTAGATTTTCGAGTTCGGCGATCTGACCTGCATCGGCATCGACGTCGAAGTCGGCAATCAGGGACTTTACGTCGCTCCGCTCCTCTGCGGTTGCTTCGAGCCAGCGCCTGAACCCCGGCGCGGGTGAGATGGTGGAAAAAGTTTTCAGTTGGGGAAAGCGCAGTTTCAAACTGGTTGCGACCTGCTTGATTAAAAAATTGCCAAAAGAGACTCCAGCGAGACCGCGGTGGCAATTTGAAATCGAGTAAAAGATGGCACAGGAGGGGTTTTCAGGTGCTTCCTCCTCGGGATTGTGTTGCAAAATCTCGGCTATGCCTTGCGGTATATGGTCGGTCAACGCAACCTCGACGAAGACCAGGGGCTCATCTTCCATCGAGGGATGGAAAAAACCATAGCAGTATCGGTCGGCGGGTTCCAGTCTGCTGCGCAGCGCGGACCAGTTCTCGATTTCGTGAACCGCCTCATAGGCGATGATCTTCTCGAGTATATGCGCAGGTGTGGTCCAGTCGATGGGTTGCATTAACAGAAAACCGCGATTGAACCAGGCGTTGAAAAGATGGTGAAAATCGGTATCAATTTTTTTCAGTCCGGGATTATCTCGCGTTGCCCTGAGCAGCCTTTCCCTCATTTTGACCAGGCGGCGTGTGCCCTGCGGTGCCAGGTTGATGCGGCGCAGTAATTCTTGCCGACGGGGTTCCGATGCCTGCGTAACGCGTAGCAGGTTGTCGGCGTCGGGATTGGATTCGTAGTCATCCGCGGCTATTTTTATTTCAGCGACGTCGATGTCATATTCAAGTTGCAGCAGGTTAAAAAATTCGAGTTGTTCGTCATCATCCAGTTTTTCGAATGCGTTGAGAATCCGCTCGGCCAACAACAGGCTCGAATACTCGCCATCGGAAGCCATCGTCATTGCGCAAAGCGATTCGATGGTCTCGGTTTCATCCTTGAACAATTGCTTGCGCAAAGCCGCTGGCGCCCATCGTGAAAAGCGCAGCGATGGCATTAAATCAACGAAAAATTGCATATTTCCTCGGGCTCAAACACTTTATCCTGAATCTTGTACGCGCTGTCAGATCACCACCGAAACAGATTTCGAGTTGACGCGAAAGTAGTTTTTTCGAGTATATCGAAATACCCTGATCCTGGCTGTGTAAGATACTCAAGTCCTGCTAATTTCGCCACTTTAAAAATCATCAGATTGGTTGACCCCGATATTTGCCTGTGACCAAAAGTGTTTTCTGAATCTGGTTGGCAGGGGCTAGACTGCGTGTATTTGAGAATGCGAACCGGGATTGAAAGTGTAAATCCGGGCCCTGTGAGGAATGATGTCAGGCCTTACCGAAACGGAAATCGATACTTCGGAGGAAGGACGAAGATGAAGACTTTCTCGGGGTTTCAGCTTATCGGTAAATTATTTCAGAGGTGAAATTGATCGTCGTATCGTCGTAGTTCAGATGTGATTTGAGCTCTTTCCAAACCGACTCGGAATTAATAATTCTGACATGATCGGTGCACCTGGTCAGCAGCAGCTTTGTCAAAGGATATTTTTCGCAAAATTTTGCCGAATCGGAGAACGAACTTTCGGTATCGGATTCGTCGTGGGCTATTACTGTAACGTCGCCGTATCTGGCCAGGTTTTTATCCAGTTCCAGACTTTGATAATCGCTGTGATAAATTTTTGAGAAACGGTTTGCGTATTGTTTGGTCAAGTCGGCATGAAGTTTCAACTTGACCAGTTTCTTGAGAAAGTAGAGCTTATAGTTAAACACCGGCGAAATCAGAAACAGGGCGATGTCTTTCATGAAATTACTGCGTGCATTCGCGATTGCGATACAGCCGGTTGAGTGTCCGACGACCGCACAAAGCCCGCTTTCGCTACTTTTAGTAAAATTGAGCACGTGATTGGTCGTGGTGATGGACTGTTGCAAGGTCGCGGGTTTTTTATCGCTCAAGCCGTGTCCGAGATGATCGAAGGCGATCGCTGAAAAACCGCACTCAGCCAATCCCCGCATCAGTGGAAAAAATTGGTGTGCGCCGCCGCCCCAGCCATGTACAAATACGACGCCCGGACCATTGCCAATCTGGTAAGCCTGTACGTCCCCATCGCGGGTTTTCATGACAAACTGGTTAAATCCGCGTGGTAGTCGTGCCGTCTTGGTTTCGGTCGACTTGGGGACAAACAGCATGGAGTCGATTTTGTTATTCATCCAACCCGGAACAAACTTGCCCAGCAAATGTGCCTTCTTCTTGCCGAAGAATGAAAGCAGGTTGCCTAAGTTAGTGTTGTTCTGCAGGGACGAAGTTTTCTCCATAATCGATGCTTGCTCCTCAAGTTGTTTTGCGGTCCAATTTTACTGGAAAATAGCCGTTAAACTGCGATTGGAGGGGGTAAATATGTCACAACTGTTGAGTGAGCCAATGTGATTAGCATGGCTTTTTGCTTATTTGTGACGTGGGTCCCGTTATGCTAATTCGGCCTGATCGCTATAACCCGGCGGATTCGCGAAAACCGGTCACGATCCCGCATGTGTTGAGAATGGGCACGCGGCATCGCTGCTCGAGTGAGGCCAGTTCGTCGGGATACAGTACTTTCAGCTGTTGCAGCACCGCTAGCAGGGTTACCTCGGCCGCTTCGCCGGTACCGTCGTCGATTTTAAGCGCAATGCCGAGACCTGACTCGGGTAGTGCGGCGGTATAGACACCAGCCGCCCCGGTTTTAACAAGCAGCCTGCGCCCGGTCAATTGCATGACTTCGGTGCACAAACGGCCGCTGCCGGCGACCATGAATGGATTGGATGCAATCGCCGAACCGATCCGCTCGATCGCGTTACCCCGGGTTAGCGGCAAGTCATCCGGTACCGCAAATCGGGCAAAGGCGGTTGCTATTGCCCTGAGTGGCATTGCAACGACCGGGATACCGCAGCCGTCTCGACTCCACGGCAAGCGGCGCAAGTCGATGTCGGCCATTTCGCCCATTACGTCGAACCAGCGCTGTTGTGCCGGATGCTCGCGTTTGATGTAACCCCGGATATCTTCACCGAGATAACGCGCGGTTGTCAGCATTCCTGTATGTTTACCGGAACAGTTGTTGTGGATGCGCCCCGGCTCGATGCGGTTGACCAGCAGGGCTTCCGCCGTTTTGATGTCCAATGGGGCATGTGCTCCGCACTCTAGCGCATCGTCGTCCAGTTCAAGGCGTCCGAGCCAGTCGTGGACAGTTTCGGTATGAGCGGGCTCGGCGCTGTGCGATGAACAGGCCAGCGCCAGTTCGGCATCACTCAGTCGAAAATGATCAGCGGCACCGGATTCAACCAGGGGTAACGCCTGTAGCGCTTTGATTGCAGATCTCGGATACACCGGTGCCTCGACGTCACCCCAGAAATGCACCACGCGACCCTTTGCATCGCAAACCGCGATTGCACCGCGATGGCGATTTTCAATGACTTCCCCGCGCAGCGTGTTGACCAGGACGGGATTGTTCATTCCATTGCTGACTTCGGCCACAGTATCGGGAACCAGTCTTCGCGAAGTTTTTGTCCGTCTTGCATATCGTGTCCGGGGTAGGGTGGCGAGGTACGCCCGGGACGTTCGGTGTAGTGCCCGTCGTCCCCGAGCCAGCGCATCGAAAATGCACGGCGACGTCGATCTTGCAGGTTGCCACGCGCGCCGTGAACGGTGCGGAAATCGAATAGTATAGCGTCGCCCGGTTGCATGTCCCATTCGAGGATGGTTTCCATATTATCGGCGTCATCCAGATCTGGCAGGGCCATGTAGTCATCGCTCTGATCGGCATAAAAATCGGCATCGTCGAGCCATTTTACCGGTAGCAACATTTTGGGCCAGCGGTGCGAAGCCGCCACCATGCGCAGAGTTGCCTGCTTGCTCACCGGATCGAGTGGTAACCAGAAACTGACTGTCTGCCTGCCTTCGGCAAAGTAGTAAGGTGCATCCTGGTGCCAGGGTGTGGGTTTTGCCGTATTCGGTTCCTTCACCAGAACGTGATCGTGGAAAAACTGCGCGCTGTCGGAGCGCATCACCTGTGCTGCCAGGCGCGCCGCATCCGATTCGGTGATAAAGCGATGGAACTCGGGGATGCGCTCCCAGTTGCAATAGTCGTCCCAGAAACTGCCTTCGTCTTCGGGGAGTACATTTTCGGAAAAATAGGGGCCGGGTTCATCATAGTTGCGCGCTACCCCGGCGCGCAACAGTTCTATCCAGTCGTTGAACACGCCGCGCAAGCAAATCGCGCCGAGTTCGGCGTAGGCATCGCAAGCGGTTTTGTCTATCTTGTCAAATACTGCTTCCATTTTTAGCTACTCGTTTGAATTGAGAACTTCGCTGAATCGTAATCATCGCCACACCGACGATGGCGAGACTGCCGCCTAGCACGATTTTGATGGTGAGCGATTCGCCAAGAAAGAATATACCACCCAACACCGAAGTGACAGGTAGTAACAGTAAAAATGGCATCACCTGATTGACGTTGTAATGACCGAGCAGGCGATACCATATCCCATAAGCGAGAGCGGTCATTATCAGGCCGAGATAAACCACCGCGCCCCAGGCCCCGATGGATGCGCTTTGAATTTGATCGAACTGATTCTGCTCGAATACGAATGAAGCGATGAAAAGTTGCGGAGCGGCAAACAATGCAACCCCGCTAATCAGCTTAAAGCCGCCCAGATTGCCGAGCTTCTTGATCATGATCTGACCCACCGCCCAGGTAAAGGCACCGCCGATGACCATGAAGGCGTAGACCAGGCTTCCTTCGAGCTTCGGCTCGCCGATGATTAACATTGCGCCGCCAAATGCGACCAGTATACCGAGTGCCTGCTGCGGCCTGATGCGATCGCCGAGGACCAGCCACGCAAGTATCAGGCCGAAAGGCACCTCGAGTTGTACCAGCAGGGCCGCGGTCGACGCATCGATGCCACGCACGCCGTTAAAGGTCAGGCTGTACTGCAATGCAGCGCTGATCAGCGAGATCCAGAATAGTTGCTTGAAGAGTCCGGGAGGAGGCCGAATAAACCAGATCAGGCACAATGCGGTCAGCGTAAAACGCAATGCCATCAACAGGATGGGCGAGAAATGCGCCATTCCAGCCTTGGCGACGATGAAGCCCATACCCCAGATCATCGCGACCAATATCGCCAGCATTACGTCGATCGGTTTCATCGGTAATGTCTGGTGAGTCGACCCGCTCGAACCCCGGATCGGTTGGGCAATCGACCAGCTAGTGCTCGTCTTTGAATTTCCTATCCTCGAACGACGGTCACCGAGCATCCCGCGTGTCGGGCAACCCTGGCTGAGTTAGGGCCGAGCAGGAAATCAGCCAGCGATGGACGGTGGGCGCCCATCACGATGTGATCGATATCCAGATCCTTGGCGGCTTCAACAACCTCGCGATAAACCGTGCCGTTTTCAACCACGACCCCGGCCTGCATCGCTTTCGGCACCAGCTTGTCGGCAATTTCCTGTAGTTTAACGGCGGCCTGATCTTTCCATTCCTGCAATGGGTACTCGGTTGAACCATGCATTTCGCCGCGTATCGCGTAGCGTTGATCGATGCCGGGTACGATGCCGGGAATGACCGTCATCAGGTAAACCTTGGCGCCGTCGACACCGGTAGCCATCTGCACCGTCGTTTCGACAACGCCGGCGGAAAGATGTTCATCTTCGAGGTCAATGGGTGCTAGATAATTTGCCATTGTCTTATCTCCATAAAAAACGGTAAGCGGTTAGATATCTTCCGGCATTTTGAAGTCACGTGGACTGGGCAGAAATACCAGGTATCCGATATATACGGTAAACAGAATCATCAGTATATTGATAACCGAGATATCTGCACTGAAGGGCAGCGATTTATCGACGACCGTGATTTCCGGTACCAGTGATCCATGGACTGGAATCGCAGGATCGATCACATCCATAGCGCCAAGCGCTGCGCGGATCGATTCAACCGCGTTCGCACTGACGGGAATCGCTGCATCTGAACCTATACCCGCGGTTCCGGGGCCCACTTCTCCAGCCGTCTGCTTCGTCTTGGCCGGGCTCGCCAGAACAAACTGGGTGCTTACGGTCGTGATCGGCGCGGTTTGTGTCGGGTAGGTGTTTGCCGGGATAGTCGCCGGACGAATGAAGCTGAAGCGAGCGGTATGGCCGCCTTCTGCCCATCCAGTCAGATCGATCAGCTTGTAAAAACCAGTGCGCATGAGGCCAGCAATTTCACGATCCTTCGACGGCGCCATCAAAAAGACACCGTCGTGATCGCCTGCACCCATCGCCGTCATTCCCAGCAGCAGGTTGTGAGTACTGTTGTCCGAGTTGATGACTTCAATACTGGCGGCTTTACCGATGGAATTGAGCAGCATGTTTAATACAATCGACGCCCCCGAACCTTTCGGGCCGGTTGCAATCTTGGTCATGCCATCGAGCGAGTTGGTTCCTTTGTCGGCACCAACCAGGTGGCCAGACTTATACCCCACTACGGCAAACGCCTCTGCGCTACCCTTGCTAACCGGGCCTTCCGTACCTAGCGAGTAGAAGGATTCGGCGCCGACAATTGCGACGCGAGCTTCACCACTGGCAAGTTTGCCTAGCGGATCCGCATCATTGACCAGGTCGAGATCACTACCGGCATAGCCGTTACGAATTGCCCGGAGGGCACGCGCCGTATCGGTGCCACGTTTGACGCCGGGATCTGCGACCACGGTAATTTTCGCTGCACCGGAGCCCTTGGCGTCTTCGGGCAACAAGCCTTTGGATGCGAGAAAACTCGCTGCTACGCTGGCTGCCGATTGCGCGTCCAGATCAACGGCCTTGTTCATTGCCTGCATGTCGGCCGCGGTAATTTTCCCCGCGAGACTCTGCAGCACTTCACTCAGGCCGGGAATATTCGCCAGTGCATCGGAACGCACCAGCGGCGCGACCTCGTAAACCGGGAAGAAGCCGAGATTGTCTTCGAGTACCACCAGGTCGTATTCCGCAATCTGGCCGTCCGTCATGAACAATTCGCCCACGTCGGCTGAACCGTTCAGCAAGTCCGAGACAATCGCGTCCTTGCCTTCCGTACCCACCGGATGAGTGACGACATTGGCGCCATTGATACCGTAGCGCCGGTTCATCTGTTGCAAACCATCGGCTGGACGTTGGACGAAGTCATCGTCGACGACGTAGGTAAGGCTGGAAACGTTCGTCAGGTTCTGAATCGTACGCACGTCAAGTTCTTTTGCACGTTCACGGGTCATTACCAGAGCGTAGTCATTGGAAAAGCCGAACTTACCGGTCATTTCCAGCCTCAGTGGCTTGAACAACGCCAGCACCCGTTCGGTGGACACTTTTCCATCGCTGGTTGGCGCCTGTCCGAGGAAGGTCAGACTGGTGCCGTTGTATTCCGGGTAAACGTCGAGCACATCCTGCTTGACCGCTTCCATGATTTTCGGTGTGAGCCCGAATGGAATACTGCGCTCGACAGGTATACCCGCGTTCTCGGCGACCTGGGCGATCATTTCGGCCAGGATCAGGCTCTCCGCGAATGGTTTGGCCCCGACTCGCAGAGTTTTGCGATCATCACCGCCACAGGCGACGAGCAAAGCACAGAGGGCGACAGTAACTAAATATTTTGTGTATTTAATATTCATGATAAGCCCCCTAGACTGCGCTGCTGTCGGTCTGATTTTCGCCAGATACCGAGCGTACCTCGGTATGCTTCTCGCGTACGATTGGGTCCTCGCGCACGACCCTGAAAAAAGCAGCCAGCTGCATGATAATGATGAAGGTGAACGGGATAGCACCGGTAATCGCCATCGCTTTGGCGACTTTGACGCTTTCGGTGACGATGGTGGCAACGGTAATGCCGGTGATAATCAGCCCCCAGATCAGTTTCAGCTTTGTTTCCGGATTAAGGCTGCCCTTGCTGGTCATCATGCTGATGACAAAAGTACCCGAGTCGGCACTGGTGACCAGGAAGATGAATATCAGGCAGACCGCGAGGAAGTTCAGTAACGTGGTTCCCGGGAAATACTCGAAAAACACGAACAATGCGCCGGCTACGTCGGCGAAGACATTTTCGGTGATGCCACCGGCTCCAAACATTTCGATATGAATCGCGGCACCACCGAAAGCGGCAAACCAGAGCATTGAAACGATGGTCGGTACGCCGACGACATAGGTGACGAATTCACGAATCGTACGGCCGCGGCTGATTCGAGCGATGAAGATGCCGACAAACGGTCCCCATGCCAGCCACCAGATCAGATAGGTCAGGGTCCAGCCGTGGAACCAGTTCCACGAGCCAGCTGGCGTATAGGCGTAGGTCTTGAAGGACATCGGAATCAACTGGATCAAGTAGTCGCCGATCGCATAGATGAAGGATTGAAACAGGTACGCGGTCGGACCGCCGAAGAGCACCACCAACAGGATCAGAATGGCCACGATCATGTTGATATTGCTCAGGATCTTGATGCCCTTGTCGACACCGGTACAGGCAGACAGCAGGAAACAGACGGTCATCACCGCGATGATAATCATGCTCATGGTGACGTTGGTCGGGGTATCGAATACCGCGTTCATGCCGGAGCGCACCATCAGCGTGCCCATCGCCAGCGAGCCCGCCAGACCGAATATGACCGCGATGACTGCGAGAATATCGGCGGTATTGCCGATTTGTTTCAGGGCTTTCGGGGCGAACACATTTTTGAATCCGACCAATATCGGCGTGGATACCATCGACGGTAGTTTTAGCCTGAAAGTGAAGTAGGCGATGACCAGTGCACAACAACCGTAAATCGACCAGGCGTGCAGACCCCAGTGGAAATTTGTAATGACCATCGCGTTGCGCGCCGCGGTAGCGGTTTCCGCGTCACCCACCGGTGGGGTAGCGAAATGATAAATCGGTTCCGCAACACCCCAGAACAACAGGCCGGAGCCCATGCCGGCGGCGAACAACATCGCGATCCAGGAGCCGGTGCTGAATTCGGGTTCGTCATCGTCATCGCCAAGCTTGATATTACCGTATTTTGAAAACGCCATATAACCCATGATCACCAGAAAACCGGTACACAGGGCAAGGAAGTACCAGTCCAGTGCGGTCAGCGAGTAGTTAACCAGCCACTGTGCCGAACCGGTCATCGAGTCCGGATCGGCGACCCCCCAGATAGCAATGGCAGCGCATAAAATCAGCGAAACGAGCATTACGGTATTCATCGATTGAAACCCCCCTTGTTGGTCTTGCCTGTACAGGATTCAGGTTATTTTTTTTGCGCTTAGGCAGGGTGTCGACTCAATAGAAACTGTCTAACATCAGCGCACCGATTGGTTGTGCCAAGGATAAACTCAATTATTGCTCAAGTCTAATATCTTTATAAGCAAACCGAATATGCAGGCAGGCCGCTCATCCTGGACCAACTTACTGGCTTAGCAGGCGGCAACAATACCGACTTCGACCAGCAAATCAGGGCTCGCGAGCCTGGCTTCGATACAGGCCCGTGCCGGTGCATGTCCCTCGGCGATCCAGTCATCCCAGACTGCATTCATTTGAGCGAAATGGCCCATGCTCGCAATCCAGATTTGTGCCGAGAGGATTTTGCTGTTGTCTGATCCGGCTTCCGCCAGTAAGGCATCGACTTTTTGCAGAACCTGCCGGGTCTGTACAGTGATGTCGGCGTTTGCGTCGTTGGCCACTTGACCCGCGAGATAAATGGTATCACCGTGAACCACGATCTGGCTCATGCGTTGATTGGTATGATGACGACTAATACTCATGGTTTGACTCCCTGGGAACAGTTTATCGATTGACGGTAAGAATTTTGCGGGGGTACTCGGTGATGTACTGGTAACCGGTTTCGGTGACCGCAACCGAATCGCCAATGCGTCCACCAAACCTGCCGTCGACGCTGATACCGCCGTCCACCGCGAAGGTCATGCCCGCCTGCAGTACGGTTTTGTCACCGTGCTTGAGCTCGGGCGATTCGAGATAAGCCATGCCGATCGAACGTCCGGTGCGATAACCGGTTGCGTATCCGCGTTCGCGATAAACCGCATCCGCGGCCTGGGCGATGGATTCGGCGGTGACGCCCGGGCGAATCGCGGCGATGGCCGCCTGTTGTGCGTCGATCGCGGCCTGTTGCACCTCGGCGGCTTCGTCGGAGACTTCCTTGATGAAAAACATGCGGTCGAAGCCGAGTTTGTACTGTTTGAACTGTGCCATGTTGCAGAAACAGAAATAGACCGGGTCGCCTTTTTCCAGCGGCTTCACGCTCGCGCGCCGATGTACCATCGAAGTGTCGGTTCCCGACTGCATGATTTGCAGGTTATGAATCATCGGTGAAATAAACGCTTCCCAGCCTCTGGCGGTCAGGAAGCCGGCTGCCTTGCGCGTGCCGGCCTCGATAACGGCCAGAGCAGCCTCGTATTCGGGGCGCCCTTCGCCGAGGGCGCCTTCTGCGCCATGCATCATCGCACCGGCGATCTCACCAGCCTGCTTCATGACTTCAATTTCTTCAGGTGATTTAATCATGCGCATTTCGCCGAGTATGGGCGCGACGTCATGCAACTGAATGCCGGGCATCTGATCATCAAACCAGTTACGCACGATCGGTGGTAGTGCGGCAAGTTCGACTCCAACCTTTCCGGGACTTCCTATTGCACGGCTGAGTACGTTTTCCCAGCGATTGCTACCGGCGTCCTCCCAGGTAGTGACGTTTTCGACCCAGGTCATGGCGGCGACCATTTCGCTTTCCATGAGTGGCGTAATGACTTGTGGTGCAGCGTCGGGTCGCACCAGTAGAAATGTCGGCCGCCCGAACTCAACTGAAAGATAACCCCAGAATCCGGCCAGATAGGCGATTGAACTTTCGTCGGTCATGATGGCGAGGTCGATGCCGGCCTCTTTAAGGCGGGATTGAAACTCTGCGCATCGCTGGCGGGCCTGATCTAACATGACTAGTCCTGGATATTGGGTCGAGACCGGTGTATATATCACAGCAATCCAACGAAAGGAAACAGTTTAAAATGGCGGACAATGCAGTGATCGCACCGGCTCCAGAATCGATCGAATTCGATCAAGGGAGGCATTCGCGTGCCAAGATCGGTTATGTACTGCTCGCCACCGAGCAAACCGTTCAGGACGATGTGATCCGCTTGCAACCAGACGGAGTCGGCATCCATTTCACCCGTGCCGCAATCCCGGATTCGATCACCAATGAGTCGCTTGCGGCGCAGGTGGAATTGCTGGCTGATTGTGCCGCTACCCTGTTGCCTGATGGCAGCCTCGACGTGGTTTGCTATGCCTGCACCTCGGGTAGCCTGGTCATCGGTGAACAGCGTGTTTTTTCCGAGCTGAATCGTGGCGCCCCTAACGCCAGGGCGACTTCGCTGATCACCGGTGTCATCCGGGCATTGAACCAATTGCAGGTGCGGCGCATCGTCGTTGCGACTCCTTACCTGGATGAAGTCAATCAACGTGAAGTGGTTTACCTCGAGGAGGCCGGTTTCGATGTCATATCGATATGCGGTTTGAATCTTGAAAAAGACAGCGACATGGTGCGCGTAGCTCCACATTACATTACCGAGTTTGCGCTGGCCCAGGACCACCCTGACGCCGATGCTATTTTTATCTCCTGCGGCGCGTTGCGCACGCTCGATGTCATCGCTGAAATCGAAAACCGTACCGGCAAGCCCGCAATATGCAGTAACCAGGCGATGATCTGGGATTGTCTGCGCCTGGCCGGTATCGAAGATCGCTTCGATGGTTATGGACGCTTGCTGGCAGAGTTTTAGTGATTTGAATCCGTTTTCCAGATCGGTGTTGCTGCTGGGGATGGCGCTGATCTCCGTGCAGGTTAGCGCTAGTTGTGACCAACTGGCGCTCGATACTTCACAGGGCACGGTGCGGGATAACGCGCGTGGATTAGTCTGGTCACGTTGCTTGTTCGGCCAGGTTAGCAGTGGCTGCATGGGTGACGGCATGACGCTGAATCGGGCCGCTGCGTTGAGCGCCGCGAGGCGCGCCGAAATCGGTGGTATTAGCCATTGGCGATTACCGACTATCGATGAACTCAAAACGTTGTACGCTATCGGTCCATCCTGCCTGGCGTCTGCTTTTCCAGGCCGCAAAAGGTCGCTGCTTTGGAGCGACTCGCTGAAACCGGGTTACAGTAGCGAGGCCTGGGCGTTTGATTTTGTAAACGGAAAAGCAGTCCTTACCAGCAGCAATAGCAGTTTGCCGCTGTTGCTGGTTGCGAACCTGTGGTGAGCTCGGGCTAGCTCACCTGGGCTTTTTGTTTGCCATCGGTCAGGGCGATATCAATTTCGTCGCCGCTCGATAATTGTTTCACCGAGGTGACCAGTTTGTCATCCTTGCTGATGGTGGCGAAACCGCGTGCCAGGGTTTTAAGCGGACTCAACGTATCCAGTGATCTGCTATGTAATGACAGTTGATGACCGGCGAGCAATAATTTCTGACGCATCGCGGCCTGATGATTTTCAAGCAATCTGGTGAGCCTCTCCTGGTAACGCAGGATCGTCAGCTGTGGGCTGCTTTGCGCCAGGCTCGACTGGCTGAGGCTAAGACGATGCCTGCCTTCGGCCAGCCTGGCTCGCTGGCGTTCGAGCAGTGAGCCGTAGGCGTGACTGAGGCGCAGCTTCAATTGCTCGAACTGGCGTGTCGGGTGTTGCTGATCGAGTGCTTTCTGCAGGTATCGAAGGCGCTCACGCGATTTTGAAAGGCGCATTTCTAGCTGCCCCAGCAATCGTCCGACGCGATCGTCGATGCCCTGCATCAGTTCGTTTATATCCGGGGTTACTGATTCCGCCGCAACCGACGGCGTCGGTGCGCGCAGATCGGCAACGAAGTCGGCAATGGTGAAATCGACTTCGTGACCGACCCCTGTGACGACGGGAATCGGAAACGCAACAATGTCGCGTGCCAGGGCTTCATCATTGAAGCACCACAGGTCTTCGAGCGAGCCTCCGCCACGCACCAGTAGCACCACGTCACAGGCAGCGTAATCGTCGACGCGCGCGAGGGCCTGGCGTATCTGGGTGGCCGCGGTCTCGCCTTGAACCGGGGTCGGGAACACGACCACGGGTATGTGCGGGGCACGTCGCGCGATGACCGACAGCACATCGCGAACCGCGGCACCGCTGGCCGAGGTAATCAATGCGATTTTTTTTGGATGCTGTGGAAGTGGTTGTTTTAAAGCATTATCGAACAAACCTTCCTTAGCCAGATCGGCCTTGAGTTGCTCATAGCGTCGCATCAACTCGCCTACGCCGGAGTCTTCGAGATGGTCGACGACGAGTTGAAACTCGCCACGGGCTTCGTACAAGGTTACCTGCGCCCGCACAAGAACCTTTTGCCCGTTTTGCGGCTGAAAACCGATTCGACTGTTGCGTCCGCGAAACATCGCAGCACGGCACTGGGCTTTATCGTCTTTCAGGGTAAAGTACCAGTGTCCGGATGCCGGGCACGCAAAGTTCGAGATTTCGCCCTCGATCCAAAGCGTACCGATGCCCTGGCTGAGCATGGTTTTGACTTCGAAGTTGAGTGCCGACACAGTCCAGATGGCTTCGTTGGCAGGTTGAGTTGGTTGCATGCATTCGAATCGATAAAAAATCAGTCGATATTCTAACTTAATTAGCCCGGCGATAATGTATATCGTATTCAGCCATCACGTATCTGTTCGCAGCAAGTTTTGATAACGCCGCCTGCGGGCAGATACGTGATGGCCTTTCTCTCTAAATATCAATTAGTTAGGGGATTCGAGAAAGCGTCAGATCAAGGGCCGCCCGATTGAGCGTAACGAATGCCCTGGATCGTGGTTGCAAGTCGGGTCTTGATTAGACTTTTTCTCGAATCCCTGAGTACGATATACATTATCGCCGGGTTAATATTAGCGTCGATTACGTTAATCTGACTTACGCTTGCGCCTGCATTAATTTATAATCGCGCTTTGCAACAGCCCTCCGGAGTCCACATGCGTATCAGCGAGCAAGCCCTCACTTTCGACGATGTTTTGCTGGTGCCTGCCAGGTCTGAGGTTTTGCCGAACGATGCGGTGTTGAAAACCCGGCTGACTCGAAGTATCACCCTTAATATACCGTTGATTTCAGCGGCCATGGACACCGTGACCGAGGCGCGGCTTGCGGTCGCCATCGCCCAGGAAGGCGGTATTGGCATCGTGCATAAGAATCTCTCGATCGAAGAACAGGCCGCCGAAGTGGCCAGTGTCAAGAAGTATGAGAGCGGCGTCATCAAGGATCCGATTACGATCAGCCCCGACACCCCGGTGAGCGACGTCATTAAACTGACCCGGGAACGCAAGATTTCCGGCTTGCCGGTTATCGGCGGTGACGGCCTGGTCGGAATCGTGACCAAACGTGACCTGCGTTTCGAAACGCATCTCGATCAGCCTGTTTCGTCGATTATGACACCCCGGGATAAACTGGTCACGGTCGGTGAAGGCGCCGAAAAGTCAGAAGTCATCGAGCTGTTACATCGACATCGCATCGAGAGAGTGCTGGTGGTCAATGAACAGGGTGAAATGAAGGGTATGATCACGGTCAAGGATATTACCAAGTCGAGTGTTCATCCGCTGGCCTGTACCGACGAGTTGGATCGGTTGCGCGTTGGCGCAGCGGTTGGAACCGGTGTCGAAACCGATGATCGGGTGCGTGCGCTGGCCGAAGCCGACGTCGATGTGATTGTTGTCGATACCGCACATGGTCATTCACGCGGTGTTCTAGAACGAGTTACCTGGGTGAAACAGAACTTTCCTGATATCCAGGTCATTGGTGGCAATATTGCGACCGCGGCAGCCGCGAGCGATCTGGTCGCGGCCGGCGCCGATGCGGTCAAGGTCGGAATTGGTCCCGGTTCGATTTGCACCACGCGAATCGTCGCCGGTGTTGGCGTGCCGCAAATATCAGCCATCAGCAATGTCGCCGAAGCGCTTGCAGGAACCGGCGTGCCGGTCATCGCCGATGGTGGAATCCGCTTCTCCGGAGACGTCGCCAAGGCCATGGTGGCGGGTGCCTACGCGGTCATGATTGGCAGCATGTTTGCCGGCACCGAGGAAGCGCCGGGTGAAGTCGAACTGTTCCAGGGGCGCTCATATAAATCCTATCGCGGCATGGGTTCCATCGCGGCGATGCAGAAGGGCTCCAGTGACCGATATTTTCAAGCCGACAACGCCGATGAAAAGCTCGTGCCCGAAGGCGTCGAAGGGCGCGTGCCTTTCAAGGGGCCGTTGGCGAATACGGTGCACCAGCTGCTCGGTGGCGTGCGTTCGAGCATGGGTTATGTCGGCTGCGGCACGATCGAAGAGCTGCGCACCCACCCTGAATTCGTGCAGGTGACGAACGCCGGAATGCGAGAGTCTCACGTCCACGACGTGACGATTACCAAAGAAGCCCCCAATTACCAGGTTTAGACGGAGCCTCCAATCAACTCATGTGTCAACAATTACTCATAAAAATCTGGAACGCAGGACCGCGCCAGCTCCGCGTTACCCATCTTGCCAATAGGGTATCTATTACCTGCGATTGGCGCCTCTATCCGGTGCGGTCCGATGACCCGGATTTTAATTTCGGACTTGAATGGCACATGAGTTGATTGGAGGCTCCTATGACCGATCTGCACGATGATAGAATCCTGATTCTGGATTTCGGTTCGCAATACACCCAGTTAATTGCTCGCCGGGTACGTGAAGCCGGTGTCTATTGTGAGATATTTCCCTGGGATGCCGCTTTCGCGCATATCCGGGATTTCGGTGCACGCGGATTTATCCTCTCAGGCGGGCCCGAGTCGACACTCGAGAGTGTCAAACCCGAGGTGCCCCTGGAATTGTTCGACCTCGGAGTCCCCGTACTTGGCATATGCTACGGCATGCAGACCATCGCCCTGCAATTGGGCGGCAAGGTCGAAAATGTCGGCAAAGCAGAGTTTGGCTACGCCAGTGTTCGTGCGCGCGGACATACCGAGTTGCTGCACGGTATCCAGGATCACCAAACCGCGGAAGGCTACGGCATGCTCGATGTGTGGATGTCGCATGGCGACCGAGTCGCCGAATTACCGCCGGGTTTCAAGCTCATGGCGAGTACCGAAAGTGCACCCATTGCCGGTATCGCCGACGAACAACGGCGTATCTATGGCCTGCAGTTCCACCCGGAAGTGACGCATACTCTGCAAGGGGCGGCAATATATGCACGCTTTCTGCACCAGATATGCGGCTGTGGCTCGGCCTGGACTTCGGCCAATATTATCGATGCGACGATCGCCGATGTTCGTGCCAGGGTAGGGCAGGACGAGGTCGTGCTCGGGCTTTCAGGTGGCGTCGACTCGTCGGTGGTCGCTGCATTGTTGCATGAGGCGATTGGGGCTCAACTCACCTGTATTTTTGTCGATACCGGACTGCTGCGCTACCGGGAAGGCGATCAGGTCATGGATCAGTTTGCCGATCATATGGGTGTGCACGTGATCCGTATCGATGCCGAGGCGCGATTTCTGCGGAAACTTGAAGGTTTGAGCGATCCAGAACTCAAGCGCAAGGCGATTGGTAATCTGTTCATCGAAATATTCGAAGAGGAAGCGGAAAAGCTCGCCAATGCGAAATGGCTGGCACAGGGAACGATCTACCCGGACGTGATCGAATCCGCCGGGGCCTCGACCGGTAAAGCGCACCTGATCAAATCGCACCACAATGTCGGCGGTCTGCCTGAAGACATGAAACTCGATCTGGTCGAGCCCTTGCGTGAACTGTTCAAGGACGAGGTTCGTCAAATTGGCGTTGAGCTCGGCATCCCGCGTGAGATGGTTTATCGCCATCCCTTCCCGGGACCTGGGCTCGGAGTTCGAATTTTGGGCGAGGTCAATAAGGGATTCGCCGATACCCTGCGGCTAGCCGATCACATCTTCATCGAAGAATTGCGTAGTCACGACCTGTACGACAAGGTTTCGCAAGCCTTTGTCGTATTTCTGCCGGTTAAATCGGTTGGCGTTACCGGGGATGGTCGACGTTACAACCACGTGGTGAGCCTGCGTGCGGTTGAAACCGTCGATTTCATGACTGCGCGCTGGGCCGATTTGCCGTACCACTTTCTCGATCATGTCTCACGTCGCATCATGAACGAAATCGAAGATATCTCGCGCGTGGTTTACGATATTTCCGGTAAACCCCCGGGCACTATCGAGTGGGAGTGACCGGAACTGGCAGGCAATGTCTCGCATAAGCCGCGTAGGCTTCATAGCCATCACCGAGCAAGGTACCCTGATAATCACCCAGTAATGCCGATACATGTCGGTGCGCACGTGAACTCGTGTAATGAAACAGGATTTCATCCTGGTCACCATACACCGGCCACAGCCAGGCCTGTCTCATCTTGCCCTTGCCTTGCTTACCCGCCTTGAGCGGCGTTTCATCCATTTCCAGCACCTTAGCTTTGTAAAATGCGCTTGTTTCGGGCTTCCACAATGGGTTGAAGCAGTGCAATTGCAACGGCCGTTTTTCTGCGTCAGTTGTTTTATGGGAATGGGTATGGCTGTTTTCATCTTTGTCTTTCCACGAATTGTGATTAATGGCGGAAAGGTTAACGGGTGGGAAGGGTTGAAGATAGAACGGCCTGAAATGAACGGTTACGTGCTGAGAGCCTTTATATTGAAGCAGATAAGGTGCTTTGTGCAGCTAAATCGAAAGGTAGAACCTGATTTGTTGAATATCAAAAGATAGTGCAACATAGAGATAGTGTAACAAAGGCGACTTGCTATTCCTGTGAGCTACTGAAAGTTAGTCTACATTACATTTTTCGAAACCAGTAAACTGCCCCCTCAAAGTCATCGAAAATTCATAAAATTTCCGGACTAAAATGAATAGCCTATCGTCATAAAGTAATCCTGTTCTCGGAAGACATTCCGGATTTGTTCACTTTCCTGCTCACGCTCATAATACCTGAGCCCCAGGCCGATATCCCATTGTGATGATAGTTGATAGCGAGCGGATAACTCCGTATCGAACAACTTGTTTGATGACAAGGAAACCCCATCCACTTGCAACTGAACCGTGATCAATGGCGATATGCTGTAATCAAATTGTGCACTAAAATAAGGCACGAAATCTGTTTCGCTGACTTTCTCGTCTATATTGCCCGAGACAATGCGAATCCAGGTGGATTGCCTGGCTAAGCCCCCGCCTGCTTTGAGCTCAAAGGCGCCGGTTTTGATAAGCCGATATCGATAAGCGGCCAGGATTTCGTTGATGTTATATTCCATAAAGGTTTCGGTATCGGCCGGGTAGATTTCCCCCTGAAATCGCACATCATCGGGGAAAGTCCCTTCATCTCTCATTTCAAGCGGGTTGATCTCAAAAACCAGCCCTTGCCGATCATCGATGAAGTAGTCGAAGCGTACGCGGGAGCTGAAGGTTGGATTGGCGTGTTTATCAAATTCATCCAGCCTCAAACGAGACCCCGTGCTTTCGGGTGACCAGACATCATTTCTACCAATTGCCGACGAACCAAATGAGAAAGAAAAATGGTACTTGGGTTTTCCTATGCGTACCTCGGTGTTTTTAGCTGGATTGTCGATTGCATAGTTGACGGACAAACCAAAACCCTCGTCCATTATTTCAGGTGCAAGCGTAGCCCCATTGTCTAGTGGCGTAGTGAAAAACCAGTTGCTCAGCATGGCAATACTCGCCCCTGCCAAAACATCATCCGAAAAATGTTTTTCGGCATGGATCCGGCTATATCCGACAAACGACGCCAACGCATAGGCCGGGATTCCGTAGGAAGCACCATAGCGGGTTTGTAAAAAGGAAGCTCCGGAGAACGCAGCCGCGGTGTGCCCGGAAGGAAAGGACTTGGTATCAGAATGATTGGGACGCCATTTATCTACGATATATTTTAATGAGTGCACGCTTATGCTGGTTGTTGCTCCTGCCTTTAGGAATTGCCAGCGACCTTCCTCATCCTCTTTAAGATAAGTCACCCCAAGGGCTGCGGCGGGTACCAGTATTTGAATAACATCGCCGGCTCTTTCGATATCATCCCCTGCGTAAGCGGGTGTAGCACGAATCATAGAAGCAAATATGACGATCAAAAAACAGGGGATAAACCAGATTATAGGAACTCGCACAAATTGCATGAATCACCTCAGTTATTTAACCCCCTGAAGGCTAACTGCCCCTCCGCTTACTGCAACCGGATATCTGGGATAAATCGGCAAGTATATCAAAAGGAACCTTAACGTCGCGATTTCCCAACCATGGCGTAAGCCCCGTTTAGCCCCGAGTCCCTGTTAAGGTGCATCTTCGACTAATTCGGGCTATACCAGATAGGGAGCTATAAACGCGCTCTTGAATTGTTGGAGTAAGTTGCCAATATTTCGGATACTACCAAAAATACAGTTTGTAACCGGCCCAAACCCTATCCCGGCGCTGACTTGTCCAGTCCGGCGTTCAGCCGCATCTGTCCGGCGACAGCATCCGGAATACTGATGCAATATGCAGGCTAGCGTGACGAGCATCGAATTCATATCAATTATCTCCTGCCCAATTGCGAGCACTTGAACATCAATCCGATATCAAATTTCCGTAGACCACAAAGCAATAGCCTGAATCAAGAGTAGGGCTTTGAACAGGGGGCATGAGTTTTTTGACCACACGGGCTTGCAGAGAGAAAGCTGAGTTAATCCGGCGCAAGCAGGACACTGCGCCCGTCTGTTTTAGTTCCCTTCTGATCTGACTAATTGCTTACTTCAGGTGGTGGTGTGGGTGGCACATAGCCAGCCGCAACATAGGGGTAATTCGCCATTAGTTCAGGAACAGCGGTATTGACAGCAACTTCCAGATTGTTCCTGACCCTGTCTGTAATCTTGCCGACCGTGACGACTTCCCAGGCCAGAATATCCGTCGTATTGTCAACTATATCTATGTTTAAAGTTCCTTCTGTGTATTGGGTAATTGTGGTGTCATAGCCGCCATAGGCACCATAGGCACGATAGTAACCACGCCGATAGCTATAATAACCACCCATGCTGGGGGATGATGTTGCCTGAATTTTCTCTTCGGTATGTATATAGAAATTAACTATTAAATCCGAATTATCGGCTTTTTTGTATCCGCGTGATTGCATCTCACGATCCATTGCGGCGATCATGAAGTTGCTGAGAATTGAGCGATAGCTCTTTCCTTCATCTGTGCCCAGAACTTTTTCATAGTTATAGGTGCTGTACTTGGAGAAATCTGCATTTGGGTCCTCGTTAACGAATATATTCGGCGAAGATGCGCAGGCTGCAAGTAAGGTTGTCACCACAGCTATAATGAAAAACGTGGACAGTGTGTGTGGAATTTGGTTTTGTTGCATGCTGCTCTCCGTACTGTCATCACGCAGGTTTTTCTGAGAACTCGAGAATATACTGCTTACACCATCGATGCCAGCAAAACGGGAGCCCCCAGTTCTGCTGAAGAGGCATCCGTAGATTGACAGATCCAGAAAACTTATAGCAACTCCATTGCGTGAGTCACCAAGCACCACACATTGAAGAAACCATGAGATCGGCAAGCGATTTTATCAAGTTGCCCGAGGTAAGAAAAACAGAGTGTGCTCGTGACCACATTCTTGATTAGCAGGCACATGTCACCTGCTGCCACATTTCAAATGATTTATTCCTCAGCAGCGGATAATTCGTCGCACGAATTAAATTCTGACTCGGACGAAAGAGGTTATGGACCTGACTGTGAACAGCCAGAAAGTGCTGGGGCTAACCGGGTGATTTAAATCGCCGCATAACCGGGCCGTACGATCATATATTCAGGATTAAAGCGACGACTAAATCGGTAACAAAGTTCAGCCAGGTAGCGAGGTAGATGCCGGTCACTGACAGCATGATAAGGCCCGTGCATGGAATTTTTGACATTGCCTATCATCGTATTAACCCAGGTGAATGCCTCTCTTGCCACGCTTGCTGATCCACCACCCTGATAGGGTTCTGACAGGTTCAACATATCTTCTGTCTCGAATTCAATTTACCCGTTTGCTAACGGCGAATTACGTCAATACTAATGATACATATTGTATGCATCTTTTATATGATGCATAATACATGTATCTTTAAAGAAAATCTATCTGGAACCGGAAAAATGGCAGATACCGGTGCGCCCGGGTCAGTAAAGATGCCGGAAATCTAGAATTGCTTGTTACGGGGTACACCGAATGAATAATGCTCTTAAGTTCTACATTAACGGAGAGTGGGTTAATCCACATACTCCAGACACCATTGATGTGATCAACCCAGCTACTGAACAAATATATGACACAATCAGCGCGGGTAATAAATATGATGTAGACAGGGCAGTATCCGCAGCAAGGAAGGCATTTGAAAGCTACTCACAGTGGACCGTGGAAAGGCGTCTGACACTACTTGAGCAGATTTTAGAGGTCTATAATACCCGGCTTGATGATATCGCCTTGGCAATTTCACTCGAAATGGGTGCACCCATTAGTTTTTCTCGTGAGTCGCAAGCACAGCTTGGTGTTGATCATATCCAGAGCACAATGAAGGCTTTGCGGGCATACGAATTTGAAGATTATGTTGGGGGAGCTTTAGTATGCAGCGAACCTATCGGTGTGTGTGGGCTTATAACCCCCTGGAACTGGCCCATAAATCAGGTTGCAGTCAAAGTCATGCCCGCTTTAGCAGCCGGATGCACGATGGTCCTAAAGCCCAGTGAAGAATCGCCCATCGATGCAATTATTCTTGCAGAAGTGATGCATGAAGCCGGTGTACCCGCTGGGGTATTTAACTTGATCAATGGTTACGGACCGGTTGTTGGTGAAGCAATGTCCACACACCCCGATATCGACATGATGTCTTTTACCGGTTCGACGCAAGGTGGTATTGCCGTCGCCAAAGCAGCTGCCGACACTGTCAAGCGCGTTGGACAGGAATTAGGGGGTAAATCGGCAAATATTATTCTTGAGGATGCCGATATTTCGGAAGCTGTTTCCATGGGGGTGAACTTCTGTATGAGTAACAGCGGCCAAACCTGTAACGCCCCGACTCGGATGTTGATTCCCCAGCACCAGATGGACAACGCTATTGCCGCTGCTCATTCGGCTGTTGAAAAGATTCGCGTAGATGACCCATCTAGAGAAGGTGCGCATCTGGGTCCTGTGGTGAATAAATCGCAGTTTGAAAAAATTCAATCCCTGATCCAGATAGGTATTGATGAAGGTGCCACATTGATAGCCGGCGGTACGGGTCGGCCGGAACATTTAAATACTGGGTATTACGTCAAACCTACTGTTTTTGCGGATGTTAAAAATACTATGACGGTGGCACGCGAAGAAATATTTGGCCCGGTTATGGTCCTTATTGGTTATGAAGATGAGGACCATGCAGTTGATATCGCGAATGATACAGACTATGGTCTGGCCGGTTATGTGAGCTCTGGAAGTGTCGAACATGCGATGACGATAGCCCGACGTATCAGAGCGGGCCAGATTGTAATCAACTATGTTGGTGAGAATACTGACATTCCATTTGGAGGATATAAACAATCCGGAAATGGACGCGAAAACGGCCAATGGGGACTGGAAGAATTTCTTGAGTTGAAAGCAATTACCGGCGCAACTCCTCTTTAGCTTATCGACTGGCTATCCGAAGCAGTCGCCGTAACGGCGCTGCCGAGCCAACGAGGTCTTTAAGTGTGTAGGAATCTAACTCTTGAAGAAACGCTACTCGGGCGCTACTAAACGCTCGGCGTAAGCGGCAACTAGGAATAATCGGGCATCCGCAGTAAGACTCACAATCAATGATCTGAAGGTTCTCTTCCAGACAACTAACGACTTCGCCGATATAAATTTCTGTTTCTGGCTTTCCGAGCTGAAAGCCACCGCCTTTCCCTCTGGTCGTATAGATGAATCCCTCATTCGCTAGTTTGTTGACAATCTTCATGACGTTGTTACGAGGAATGCCGAATGACTCGGCAACGTCGGCGATGCGGCATTTCCTATTTGCTGGCGTGAGGGCCGCATACATCAAGACGCGCAAGCCATAATCAGTTAAGCGAGTTAGTTGCATAGCTTGATATGATTCATTTTAATCATGCTTATATTATACATCTTTCATAGGCAAGTTCCCCAATTGTTCTATAAAATCTCGACTAAGTCATAGTCATAGTCATAGTCATAGTCATAGCCGTAGTCATAGCCGTAGTCATCGAGCCAGTGTATCGCGAATTCGTAATACTTACTTGTTAACCATCACTTAGACAATCTTGTTTTTGACGATAATCGCGTCTACGATTTCCTGCCATGAAGGACATGCTGCTCTTGCTCGCACATCTATTGACTACAATTGGCAAACTACTCGGACCCGGTGGTGCCAGGGCCGCTGTCGCCGATAGCCTTCTAGTGAAAAAGCAACTACTCATCATCAATCGATCTCGGCAACGCTCACCTAATCTTTTGGCACATGACCGCTTCCTGCTCGGTCTCTGGTCACTGTTTCTTACCCCGCGCCGTATTCTGCGGACTGAGCCTGGAAGAGGGTGACGAAGACCCGATGCGGCAGGTACTGGGTTGCTCGGTTAGCTACCGGATAGCCATCGGTCCGCAGCAGGGGCGCAGGGTGTTCACGCTACAGACCATTCCGTCCTGGGAAGAGGATGATCGATTTGTCCAGGTAGCCAAGGCATCAGGATTCAGTTTGCATAGCTCCGGAATGTCACATCGACCATCGCTACATGCCACGGCAACAAAGGAACAGGTTGCCTGGTAGTTTGATGACTGATGGAAGCCCGAGGGATTTAAAGATAGAGGAAGAGGGCTGATTCAGCCAATAGGTATGAAAATCCAGGGTGTCGAGTGTCAGTAACCGGTTCGTGCCGGAGTCGTGGACGAACGTATGGTGCTGATTTCTTACTCGCGCTGCGTTTATACTTCTTAATGCCATCTGTCTTCCATGCGCCTCGAGGCTGATGTTGACGCTTGCCCATCATCAGCGGCATTGAGTCACCGATCGATCCAGATGACGTGCAGCTTGCGCGGACCGTGAGCACCGATTTGCAGGGTTTGTTCGACGTCAGCGGTTTTCGAGGGACCGGTGATAATGTTGACTGTTCTCGGTATCTCCCCGGATTCGCGTAGTTTAATCCAGGCGTCCTCAAAGTGGCGAACCAGTTGGTTGGATTCGACCACCACGATATGGACGTCGGGTAGAAAATTCAATGTGGTCGGACTGTGTTCACCGGAAAGCAGGACCACGCTACCGGTTTCCGCAATCGCGCAAAACGCCGGGGTCACGCTGACGAGGTCGTCGCCGGCCGAGGGGCCAAAACTCACTTCCAGCGCATCACCCCAGGGCAAACCCTTGAGCGCGGGTGCCGCACGTAAACTGAGCGCTAATTCTGCATCGCGTATGAATAGTTCGATTTCAACCACGGCCTGTTGCAGGTCTTGAACTCGCGCTAGAGAGCCACCGCCCAGCGTGAGTTTTTCGCCGAAACGCTGCACCAGGTCGTCGCCTAAATCAGGGCGAATCAGGCGTGGTGGTTCGGCGATGCGCCGCGCGGGATCATCTCCGTTTTTATCCGCGGTCACTGCTCGAACCCGGTTCAGTATTCGCTCACGCGCGCTCATCGTTCGTCCCCCCGTTGTTTTTTCCACAGCGACTGGAAGGTTTGCGTCTGCGGCGCGGGCAGGTCGCGGGTTTGCGTCCAGGCACCGAGCATCGGCAGGCTTTTGAATCGCCCCTTGCCCCGGCCCAGCCGGTTGAGAATGCGGATACCCATCGACATCAGCGGTTGATAGTGGCGCGGGCGACGCACTATCGTGGCCCAGGCCGCGAGCGCGAAACGTGCAAATCGGGGTTGCAGCTTACGCTCGAACTGGCGGCGGCGGTGTTCTCGCAACAGATCGGGCAGCGGAATCTTGACCGGACACACGCTGGCGCAGTGACCGTTCATTGTGCAGGCGTTGGCAAGATCGCCAGCCTCGTCGAGGCCCAGGAAATTGGGCGTCAGTACCGAACCCATCGGGCCAGGATAAACCCAACCGTAACTGTGACCGCCGATCACACCGTAAACCGGGCAATGGTTCATGCAGGCGCCACAACGGATACAGCGCAGCATGTCGCGGAAAGCACCGGCAAGCATTTCAGTGCGACCGTTGTCGAGCAATACCACGTGATACTCGTCCGGCCCATCAGGGTCGCCCGCGCGCTTCGGCCCCGAGCTGAAGGTTGTGTAGCTGGTGATTTCCTGGCCGGTGGCGCTGCGCGCGAGCAGGCGTAGCAGTGCGCTGGCATCGTCCAGCGTCGGCACCACCTTGTCGATGCTGGCGGTGACGATGTGCACGCGCGGCAGGGTGCAGGACAGATCACCGTTACCCTCGTTGGTGACGATGATGTTGGAACCGGTCTCGGCAACCAGGAAATTGGCGCCGGTAATACCGACATCGGCCTCGAGATAGCGCGAACGCAGCACTTCGCGCGCTTCGTTGACCAGGTCGGGCACGGTATCGAGCTTTCTCGTATAGCCCAGCTTCTGGTGCGCGTGGTAAAACAATTCCGAAATCTGTGCCTTGGTCTTGTGGATCGCCGGCGCGATAATGTGGCTCGGCGGTTCCTGCGCGAGTTGCAGGATGTATTCGCCGAGGTCGCTCTCGACTACATCGAGGCCGTCGGCTTCGAGTGCATCGTTGAGCGCGATTTCCTCGCTGATCATCGATTTACCCTTGATCACCATTTTCGCGCCGACGCGCTTGCAGATATCGCGCACGATATCGCGCGCCTGTTGCGCATTTTCCGCCCAGTGCACCTGGCCGCCCCGCGCCTGTACCTGACTTTCGAAGCGTTGCAGGTAAAAGTCGAGGTTGTCGAGCACATGGTTGCGAATCGCCTTGCCCTGTTCGCGTAGTTGCTCGAATTCAGGCAGGGTTGAAACGACCGCCGCGCGCTTGTCGACGAACCCCTCCTGCACCCGCTCCAGCGCTTTTTGCAGCTGCACATCCTGAAGCGCGACGCTGACGTTCTGCTTGAAACGGTGGCTTTGCGGCTGCATCAGTCTTCCCCTTCGCCGATGGCTGCTCCGTCGGCCATGTCGGCGAGCACCTCGGCGACGTGGAACACACGCACCGGCTTGTCGAGGCGTTGCAACCGGCCACTGATATTGAGCAGGCAGCCGAGATCGCCGCCAAGCAACACCGGCGCACGGCTATCGCAGATATTATCGACCTTATCACTTGCCAGACGCGTCGAGATCTCCGGGAACTTGACGCAAAAAGTGCCGCCGAAACCGCAGCAGGTCTCGCTGTGTTGCATTTCGTTGACCGACACGCCATCGATGCTATCGAGCAACTTGCGCGGCTGTTGCTTGACACCGAGTTCGCGTAATCCCGAACAGGAGTCGTGATAGGTTACCTCGCCCCTGAAGCTGGATTCCACAGTATCGATGCTGGCGATATCGGTCAGAAAGCTGGTGAGCTCGTAGGTTTTTGCCGACAGATCGCGCGCCTTCGCCAGCCACGCGGGATCATTCTCGAACAGGTCGGGATAATGCGCCCTGATGGTACCGATGCAGGAGCCGGAGGCGCCGACCACGTAATCGAAATCGGCAAAGGCATCGATCACCTGGCGGGCAATTTCCCGCGTGTTGCCGAAATCGCCGCTATTGAACGCCGGTTGCCCGCAACAGGTTTGCGCCTCGGGCACTTCGACCTGATAGCCGGCGTCTTCGAGCAGCTTGATCGCGGCGAAGGCGACGCTGGGGCGGTAGAGGTCGACCAGGCAGGTGACGAATAGTCCGATACGGGCCTTGTTCATTTAGATATCCTCCGGCACCATCTTGATCGCGCCGCAGGGGCACTCGGTGGCACACATCGCGCATCCCTTGCAATAGTCGTATTTGAATTCAAAACGATTGCCGGGACCCAGCTTGGTAATGGCGTTGTCCGGGCAAACCCCGTAGCAATTGTCGCAGGACAGGCAGCGGCGTGCCTCGAATAGTGCGTTACCCTCGTCGAGACTGCCCATAACTTCCTCGAATGTCGAGGTTCGGCGCGCAATATCGAGTATCGGCTGCAGCTTTGTATTGGCGTCTGTAT
>JAAESG010000539.1 GCA_024229615.1 Gammaproteobacteria bacterium
ATTGGGACTGGGCGGCCAACTTGCTCGAGAAATATTTCGATCGTTGGGTGATGCTCCTTCGGATAATCCTAATTGTGATCGCGGCAGTACTGGTTTACTTCGGTTGGGAGAATCTTCGAGGTTGAGCTCGGCATTGAAATGTTCTGGGCGTCGGACAGGCCCCCAGGGACGAAACCGTGGGGCTTAGGAAGGATGCTTCAGTGTGCTGGAATACTATGGGGATTTGAATGATCCCGGTGATTTCCAGTAACAAAATAACCACAACGGTGAGCCGTGAATGACGGTGATCATAGTGCGAAGACCCTCGCTGGCGGAGCCCGTGGCAGCTGTCCTCGCTCGAAGCACTCGATGACCACCATGGGGCTGCCGCAGTCGGGACAGACGTAAGTTACCTGAGCCAATTCAAGTACATCATGCTGCCGTGATTCGGTATTTTCGATAGCACTATTTTCGTTAGCATCGTCGTCATCGGTTTGTTCCAGCAATAGTTGCCGTGCCCGTTTGAGGTTGTCCTGTCGCCCTGAGTTGGCCAACAATCCATAGTGACGAATACGGTGAAAGCCACCGGGCAGCACATGGATTAAAAAGTGCCGGATAAACTCATCGATTTTAAGCGTCATGGTCTTGTGGCGGAATCGTTGTTTGGTGC
>JAAESG010000540.1 GCA_024229615.1 Gammaproteobacteria bacterium
CAAGTCCTATACGACTACAATGAGTTTTTCTCGAACAAGCGATGGCCAAGGTATTGAAAGTCCTACGTTCACGGAATTTCAGCTAGCACCAGTTTTTCGATCCCACGCGAATGCTGACTAAGCTGAAACAACCGGTGACCGGCTCGAAAACGTTTCGAGCCGGTCACCGGGATCATTTTATTTCGGCAGGCATTGGGAGTTACTCCAGCGACAGTCATAGGGTCTGCCGACTTCGGGCTCGTCGTTACGCCAGTCACTGCGCTTACAATTGCGCGACTGCGTTTGCGTGGCACAGAACTGTGCGATCGAGCAACCACTATCATCGACGGCCTCGCCCAGCGGCGTGTTGGCGCAGCGGTCCGTGGGATCGTGCTCGCCGTCAAGATCGAGATCGACGAACTTCGGCGTGGCCTCACACTGGGCAATCGCATCGAGCGCGGTATCGCGGTCGAGTTCGCATTGCGCCAGCTCGTTGTCTGGATGATTAGGGAAGGAGTCGCAGTCATTGCCGACACCATCGTTATCGTCATCCCGCTGCTCAGGATTGTACAATCCCGGGCAGTTGTCGACCAGATCGTCGACGCCGTCGTTGTCGTCATCGATGATCGGAATGCTGCCCTCGGCGGCGTAAACCCTGAGGCTGCCGCTAAACGCTGCAAGCAGATAGTCGCCGCTGCGATCGACAAATAACTCGGTGGCTTCACCTGCGGTGGTGTACTGTGTAATTTGCAGGGAGCTGTCCGCGTCCCAGACGTCAACATGACCGCCGGTGTGCACCGCGTAAGCCACGTTACCATCGGGGCTGGTGACGATTTCGCGGGGGTATGCGCCAGTATCGATGGCGCCGTTGATAGCCATCGTGGCGGCATCGATTTGCGCGATGTCGTAGGGCGAAGATACGTTGTTACCACCACCGACCGCGTAGTAAACGTGCTCGTCGGTCGGCGTCAGCCACAGATCCTGACCGTTACTGCCGAGCGCGCCGTGGGCGTTTTGCCACATCAGCTGCGGAAAATCGCCGCTGACGTCATACTTGGCCAGCGTACCGGGTGACAGCCCGCGGTTGGCCGCGTATAGCGTATTACCGTCGCTGCTCATTTCCAGCAGGGTGTTGTAACAAACCGAACAAAATGCCGGGAACGGCTCGGTGACCTGGCCACTCGCCGGGTCGTAAACCATCAACGATCGGTAACTGGTCGAACTCGGCGACGCATATACCCGGTCACGATGGTCGACCTCGACGTCTTGCGCTGGTGTCGGCAGCGCAATCGGGGCCAGCAGAGTACGGGTTTGCACGTCGACGACAGCAATACTGCTGGCGCCGGCGGTGGCGACATATAACAATTCGCCGTTACGTGACAGCGCCATGCCGCGTGGATCGCTGCCGACAAAAACGCTGTCCAGCAGCACCAGCTGGTTCATATCGAATATGGCGACCGAATTACTACCGGTCACCGAGGCATAGACGATATTCGAACTACGATCAGCGACGAACGAATGTACCGTCAGGCTGAATTCGTCAACCAGATCCCCCGGCGCCGCGTGCGCATTCGGTGCGATGAATAGCCCAGCGCCCCAGATGCTCAGAAAACAAAAAATGGTTTTGATTTTAGACATGAATCTCCGCTCCTTTATTAGTATTGATTCCTCTGTCACCAGAGTCCCTTCGTTAAGGGTAGTATATTTTGTGGGCTATTATTAACGTTTAACGTTTCGAATCGAAAAACGCAGTTTCCACAAAGTAATGCGACACACACAAAGTGAAAGGACACGCTGAATCGCCCAGGGAACCCGGAGGGCACGCCTCTCGCGATTTGCGCACCGTGCGACCGACGTCGCACTTCGTTACGTTGTCAGGGCAGCTCTTGATTCATGCCCCTAGATTCACCCGGTGGTACGGGCAGTCCCCGACATTCCTGTGGAGACAACTTCAACTAGTGACTTTTCGTGTCGCAAATAGCCAGACCGCATGACCGATGATTTCAGGAGGAAAACGATATCCGTGATACGGGGATTTGGTTTGATTCATACAATCAGCCTGGTCGAATGAGCCTCACGTTGACAACACCCCGACCAGTCCGATTGTAGGAC
>JAAESG010000541.1 GCA_024229615.1 Gammaproteobacteria bacterium
GAATCTTGCTTATCTTGTCAGCGGCGTGGTCATCATCGAGACGATTTTCGCCTACCCCGGGCTCGCCAAGCTAATGGTCGACGGGGTACAGACGAGGGACCTTCCGCTGGTGCAGGCCTGTGCGATGATTTTCTGCGGCACCTATGTCGTGCTGATCTTGACGGCTGACATCGCCTCGATTCTGTCGAATCCACGGCTCAGACAACCAAAATAGGGGATGAAAAATGAATGAAGAAAAACAATCTAATATTGAAGAAAAACAATCTATTGATGAAACGCAACCTGAGGCTGAGGCATCCCCTTCCGATCAGTTTGAAGAGCTGCAAACCGCGCCGCCCAAGCAAAAGCTCAAACTCTCCTGGGTCGGTAAAACGGCGGTGGCCATCATCGCTATCTGGATCATCATCGCATTCGCCGGTCCATTTATTGCGCCTTTCCACGAGGCCGACATGATCGCAGACGACAGCTTTCTTCCAGCCGACGGTCAGTTCTGGCTGGGGTCC
>JAAESG010000542.1 GCA_024229615.1 Gammaproteobacteria bacterium
CTTTACCCGACGATTCAATTTGCTCGCTGGAATAGTGAACTCAAACAAGGCATTGCGCCGGACCTTAGTGCGGCGATGGTAAAAAGACTGAAAAGCATTATTCACTGGGAGCTGGTGCTGATCGGTGGCATTTTGCTGTGTGCATCATTGATGGCAAAGGGATTCGGCAGCTGATTTGCTCTGTTTGCGGATACGGGATTATCGATATGAAATTTAGCCAACGTTTGCGCCAAGGGGATTATTTAGTGGGCACCATGCTGACGCTTCCTGCCCCCGAAATCGCTGAAATGGTTGCCAAATGCGGTTTCGACTGGCTGTTCATGGATGGCGAACACGGCGCCTTATCCACCCTCGACTGGCAGCGTATGTTGCAAGCCGTCGCCGGACGCAGCGCGAGTATTATCCGTGTGGCCGAAAATAGCGAGGCGACGATCAAGAAAGTGCTGGACCTGGGCGCTGACGGCATCATAGCGCCGCAGGTTAACAGCGCGGATGAAGCCCGGCGAATCGTGAGTTACTGCAAGTATCCGCCGCAGGGTGTGCGTGGTGTCGGCCTCGCGCGGGCGCAGGGCTATGGACTCGATTTTGCCAGCTACGTCGAATCCGCCAACGATGATGTCGCGGTGATCATCCAGGCGGAACACATCGATGCGATTGGCAATATCGGAGAAATCGCCACGGTCGAGGGTATAGACGCGGTCTTTATCGGTCCTTACGACCTGTCTGCCAGCATGGGTAAGATGGGTCAAATCGATGATGCCGAAGTCGTTGCAGCGATCGACAGTGTTACCCGTGCCTGCCAGCTTAACAATGTGGCGCTCGGCTATTTCGGGGTGGATGCGCAAAGCGTGCTGCCCTATATTGAAAAGGGCTATAAGCTGATTTGTGCTGGTGTGGATGCAGGCTTCGTCACCGCGGGAGCCCAGCAAATCCGGGCACAATTGACACCGTAGGTGTCATCCCGGTCCCCGAGTCCACTGCTGTCCGGAATAAAAGCCTGTTCCCGGAAACAAGTCATAGAAATCAACAGGATTCCCCCGAGGCAGCCATTGAATGTTTGAGACGACCTGATAGACATTATTCCGGACAGCCGTGGGCCCCCGAGTCGGGATCTTGCATGAGTGGCGCGGTCGTACCGTAATCCCGGCTTCCGGGCCTGGATAGGGCTTGGGCCGATTTTATCGCGTTGCCGACAGCGGTGCCGATGGTGCCGGTCTGGGCCTTTCGATTGTCAAATCGATCGCCCAAATTCACAGGGCTCAAATAGAGATGGGAGATTTCGAGCTGGGCGGTCTGAGGGTGAAAATTCGCTTCGCTGCCGAGCCGGCGACTCAATCAGTCGGAGGTAGAAAAATACTGTCAGGCGTCGCTGTCGCGAAGCCTTCGGTAAATTCAAACCAGAGAAGATCGGGCATATTCTATATAGATTTCACGCAGTCGACGGTAATACTCGCCCGGGTTACCGGCATTGATTTTCTGATCGTCGATTTTTACCACCGGCAACACGTAACTCGAGGCACCACTGATAAATGCTTCATCTGCGCCCAGTGCATCGTCGAGCGTAAACTTCCTTTCAAGCAGGCGTAATCCGTGCGCATCACAGAGGCCTAGTACCGCGCGCCGGGTGACGCCGGGCAGTATGTCGTTACTCAGCGGGCGGGTCAGCACCTGGTCGTCGCGGACCATGAAAAAACTGGTGCTGCCGCACTCGGTAACAAAGCCCTCGGCATCGATCATCAGGGCTTCGTAGGCGCCGGCATCATGCGCGGCTTTTTTGGCTAACACCTGGGCCAGCAGGTTGACCGACTTGATATCTCGCCGAGCCCAGCGAATATCGACTGTGCTGGCAAGTGTAATCCCGGTCTCGGCCGCGTTGTTTTCAATCGCATCTTTTACCTGGGTGAACATGAATACGTTGGGTTTGATATCTCCGGACCAGACGAAATCGCGTTCGGCGACCCCGCGTGTCACCTGCATGTAGACGAGACCCTCGTCGAGTTGATTGAGTTCGACAAGCTTGCGAAACGCATGCAGAATTTGCTGTTGACTCAGTGGTGATTTGATCGAGAGTTGCTCCAGCGAATTTAAATAACGCTGCATATGATGCTCGAAATCAACCAGTTTGCCGTCGAGCACACCGGCGACCTCGTAGATTGCATCACCAAAATTGACCGCACGGTCAAAAATTGAAATTTTTGCCTCATGCTCGGGTAGATATTCGCCATTCAAAAAAACAATACGGGTCATTCTGATGGATTCCTGTTAATTATCAGACAAAATGCTAGCATACAAATCATGTCGGATACCCATAGAAAAAAACTGGCGCAGCGCTTTCGCGAGTTTCTGCCGGAGCAGAGTGTGATCGATCAACCGACCTCACTGGCTGCTTACGAGTGTGATGGATTGAGCGCTTACCGAGAGCAGCCGTTGCTGGTTTTGTTGCCAGAGAATATCGCTCAGGTTCAACAGGTGATGCGCCTGTGTCACGAGCAACGTTTGCCGGTGGTCAGTCGCGGTGCGGGTACCGGTCTCTCGGGTGGCGCCTTGCCTCACGCGGAAGGTGTCGTCTTGAGCCTGGCGAAAATGAACCGAATTTTACAGATAGACTCGTTGTCGCGCCTGGCCGTTGCCGAGCCGGGGGTTCGTAATCTCGCCATTTCGGAGGCGGTAAAATCACAGGGGCTCTATTACGCACCCGATCCCTCGTCACAAATCGCCTGTTCGATCGGCGGCAATGTTGCCGAGAACGCGGGTGGTGTTCACTGCCTCAAATATGGATTGACCTTACATAACATTCTTGCGCTTAAACTGGTCAGTAGCGAAGGCGAAATCTTCGAAATCGATCAACGCAACCTGCAAACGGAGGGCTACGATTTACTGCCGTTACTAGTTGGCTCTGAGGGCATGCTGGGGATCGTGGTCGAGGTGACCGTCAAGTTGTTACCCATTCCGCGTTGTGCGCGAGTCGTCATGGGAATTTTCGATTCGGTGGATAAAGCCGGCGATAGCGTGGCCGCGATTATTGCCGAAGGCATTATCCCGGCCGGAATCGAAATGATGGATAACCCGGCAATACGCGCCGCCGAAGATTTTGTGCACGCGGGCTACCCGGTCGAAGCGGAAGCCATATTGATTTGTGAACTCGACGGTACTGAGGAAGAAGTGTCATCTCAAATCGATCTGGTAGAAAAGGTCTTGCTTAAACGAGGTGCGACCGAAACCCGTCTCGCTCGCGACGAGGCCGAACGCCTGTTGTTCTGGTCGGGTCGCAAGGCGGCATTTCCCGCGGTGGGACGCATATCCCCGGATTACTACTGCATCGATGGCACCATACCGCGCAAATCCCTGGCCGCGGTGTTGCGCGGGATAAGAGAATTGTCTACCGAATACGGATTGCGCGTGGCCAATGTTTTCCATGCCGGTGATGGCAATCTGCACCCCTTGATACTCTATGACTCGAGCAACGAAGGCGAGTTTGAAGAAACAGAAGAGCTCGGCAGCAAGATCCTGCAGCTGTGCATTCATCATGGCGGTACGATTACCGGTGAGCACGGCGTGGGTGTCGAGAAACTCGGTGAAATGTGCGTGCAGTTCGGTGATGCGGAGCGCAACCAGTTTCATTCGATTCGTGAATGTTTTGATCCGCTGAAAATTCTGAATCCCGGTAAGGCGATTCCGACGCTGGCGCGCTGCGCCGAATTCAACGCGATGCACGTGCACAACGGTGAACTCCCCTTTCCGGAACTGGAACGCTTTTAATGCCTTCGATCCCCGTTCTCAATCTCGAGGAAGACCTCGCGACTCAGGTTGCCGCGGTTGCCGCAACCGGCGCCGAGGTGCAGATAATCGGTGGTGGCAGCAAGCGCTTTTACGGTGAACCCATGGAGGCTCTGCCGATCGATGTATCCGCGCACAGCGGCGTGATCGACTATGATCCTGCCGAACTCGTGATCACCTTGCGAGCCGGTTGCAAGCTAAGCCAGGTCGAAACCCTGCTGGCCGAAAATCGGCAGATGTTCGGTTTTGAACCCCCTTGTTTAGGCGCGGATGCGACCATCGGTGGTATGGTTGCCAGTGGTCTGGCCGGACCGCGCAGGGCTTATGCCGGCAGTATCAGGGATTTTGTGCTGGGTGCCAAAATGCTTGATGGGCGAGGCAAGGTTTTGCAATTCGGTGGTCGCGTAATCAAGAATGTCGCCGGCTTTGATGTTTCGCGATTGCTGGTGGGTTCGCACGGCACCCTGGGTATTATCCTCGAGGTATCAATCCGGGTCATACCGATGTATGAAACCGAAAAAACACTCGCCTTCGAACATGCCAGCGCCGACCGGCATGTCGCCTGGATCAATGAGCTGGGTGCTCTGCCCTATCCGATATCCGCCTCCACCTGGGTCGATGGCTGCAGCCTGTTACGCTTGTCGGGCAGTGCGCAGGGTGTCGATTACGCCGTGGTTCAACTGGGTGGGGATACAGTCGATTCCCACTGGCAGGCGTTCAGGGAGCAAACCCATGAATTCTTCGATCCTGACCAGCCACTCACCCGAATTTCAGTACCGCCGGCCAGTGCGGGAATTGCCATCGATAATCCGCAGATGATCGAATGGGGTGGGGCGCAACGCTGGTTTAGAGGTGAACTCGATATCGCCGGGCTTCGACAACAGGTGCCGGGTCAGGGGATTGGTGTTTGCGCGTATCGCGGTCACGCGGCAGAGGTTCCGGTATTTCACCCTCTGCCTGATACGACGCTGAAGTTGCAACGCAGCATCAAATCCAGTTTCGATCCCGCCGGTATCTATAATCCGGGTAGAATCTGTCCGGGGCTTTAACATGCGGACCCGGCTCGCACAGAAAATTCAACAGGGTCGTCATGCCGACGATATCGAGGGTATATTGCGCAATTGCGTGCATTGTGGATTTTGCAATGCAACCTGTCCGACCTATCAGTTGCTGGGCGATGAACTGGACGGACCGCGGGGTCGAATCTACCAGATGAAGCAGTACTTCGAGGGTGCCCCAGCGAATACCGAAATACTCGGGCATCTCGATCGTTGTCTGACCTGCCGTGCCTGTGAAACCACCTGTCCGTCGGGCGTCAAGTACAGTCATTTGCTCGAAATTGGTAAAGAACTTATCGAAGAAGAGTTGCCGAGACCCTGGCTGGATCGCATGCGCCGGCGCGCGATTGTGCGTTTTATTAATTCCGGTTGGTTATTCGCGTTATCGATTCGAATGGGACAGGCCTTTGCCGGGATGCTGCCGGCCAAAGTCAGAAATTCGATTCCCCGGCGGCAAGCACCGCTGCTGCGCACGGATAGTCGGCATCAGCGCAAGGTTTTAATGCTCGCCGGTTGTGTGCAGCCGATGCTCACTCCCAATACCAATGCCAGTGCCGGCAATCTCCTCAACAAGCTCGGAATCGAGGTTGTCGAGCTGGCGCAAAATTTTTGCTGCGGAGCTGCGGCGTTTCACACTTCGGATGCCGATTATGGCATGCGGCAGGTGAAGACGCTGATCGACGCCTGGTGGCCTTATATCGAAACCGGTGTCGAAGCGATCGTGGTGACGGCGACGGGGTGTGGTGTTAGCGTCAAGGACTATGGTCGCCTGTTGGCGGATGATGCCGATTATGCAGAGAGGGCCAAAATCGTCAGTGGGCTCTACCGTGATTTGATTGAAGTGGTCGAAGCGGAAAGTGCCCAGTTCGAAGGACAGGAATCGGCTGCAAAACGCGTCGCCGTACATACCCCGTGTACCATGCAACACGGTCTCGGTATCAACAGTCGGGTCGAAACCCTGCTCGAAAAGGCCGGTTATGAGATTTGCCGGGTCGAGGATGCTCATTTATGCTGCGGATCGGCGGGGACTTATTCGATGCTACAGCCGAAATTATCGGCACAACTGCAACAGAACAAGATCAGGGCGCTATCGGTCGATCAACCGGAAATCATCGCGACCGCCAATATCGGATGCCAGATGCATCTGGCTCAGGGCAACCGAATACCGGTAGTGCACTGGATCGAGTTGTTGTGAAAACAGTTCCTGGGCATGTGGTTCCTGGCTGTCAGCGATAACAGGTGAAAAAACCTGTAACGGATACGTAATAATTCCCCGAGATAATTTCCGGGCTATCTTGAGTGATTGATTATTCGCCTGAGGTAGGTTAATTTACCGGGGTTCGCCTGTTTTGCTGGACGAACAGATACTAATAATTTCGAGCAGATACCAATAATTTTAGAGCTCAATGAGGACGCTTCCTAATGAATAAACTACGATATTTGATCAGTATCGGCCTGATGGCCGTAGCTGGCAGCGCGCTGGGTGCCGGTTGCCCCGCAGTGACTGTCTCTAACATGCAGGGCGTTGCCGCCGGTGCATTCCCACAACAGTACGACAAGGCCGAGTTTGAAAAGCTTGCCGGTTGTACGATGAAATTCTCTGAAAACCCGGATATCGCCAAACTCAATGGCAAGATTCGAGCTAACCCGAAACTACCGCCGCTGTCCGAGCGTCTACCGGATGAGCCGCTGGTCGTGGCCCCCTACGACAGCATCGGTAAATACGGCGGTACCTTCGACATGATATCGAATGCGACCGAAGCCGGTACCTCCGACTTCCTCGCGATTCGCCACGTCAACCTGGTGCGTTTTTCCGATAATTTGCAGACCATTGTTCCGAATGTCGCCAAGGGCTGGGACTGGAATAGTGATTTCACGCAATTGACTTTCCACCTGCGCAAGGGGCACAAGTGGTCCGATGGTCATCCGTTTGGTGCTGAAGACGTCAAGTACTGGTATGACAATCTGTCGTTGAATCCCAAGGTGTACGAAAAACCGAAAAATTACGTGCTGGTCGGTGGCGAACGTATGACGGTTGATGTCATCGATGCGCAAACCGTGCGTTTCAATCTGCCGGCACCGAAGCCTGGCCTGCTGGCCCATTTTGCCAATTCGTACGCACAAGGTTTTCAGCCCAAGCATTTCCTAAGCAAGTGGGATCCCGATCTGAATCCGGATGCCGACAAGATGGCCAAGGCCGCCGGTTTCGAAAACGGCCTGGAAGTGTTGAATAATTATTACGGTAACTCGGACTGGACCGATACCCCGTCGCCGATGCTTCGCAGCCCGAACAGGGTTAGCAAGCTGCCCGCCGATACCCACCCGACGCTCGAGTCGCACATCCTGGTTGCCGAGTCCACCGAAGGCCGTCACCTGGTAGCAAACCCGTATTTCTTCCAGGTCGATACGGCGGGTAACCAACTGCCTTACATCAGTGAACAGGATGAGATTTACGTCAACGAAGACGAAGTACGCCTGCTCAAACTGGTCAACGCCGAAGTGGATTTCAAGGCACAGTCGCTGCAGTTGTCCACCGCCCCGTTGTTGCTGGAAAACCAGGAGAAAGGTGACTTCACCGTTGACCTGCGTCCCGAAGTCACGATCTTGACCTTCGGCATTAACATGACCCACGAGAACCTGGAAAAACGCGAGGTCTTCTCTGATCTGCGCTTTCGTCAGGCGATGTCGGTCGCGATGAATCGGAACGAAATGAACGAGACCGCCTTCTTCGGTATGGGTGAAGCCAAGCAATATGTTGGTTTCACGGATTCACCTCCGTTCGTCGACGAGAAATGGAAGCAACACTACGCCCAGCATGATCCCAAGCTTGCTAGCAAGTTGCTCGATGAAATGGGCTTGAAAGACGTCGACGGCGACGGATTTCGTGAACTGCCAAACGGCGACAAGCTGGTGATCAATTTGCAGTTCTCGGTGCAGGGTGCGCCAGCCGCACTGGTTGAACTCGTCGGACTGCACTGGGCCGCGATCGGCATCCAGACCACGGTCAAGGAAGTTACCCCGGATGAATACCGCAGCGCGCAATCGTCCAACAAGCTCGACGTCACCATGTGGCGCAACGGCCAGCCACTCGCGATCGTGCTCGGAACCAACCAGATCTGGGTGCCGCCTTATCACGATTATTTCACGGTACGCACCAACATGCTGTGGGCCGAATGGGTGGATACGAACGGCGCCAGCGGCGTAGAGCCGCCGGATTACGCGAAACAGATGATGAAAGATATCACCGCTTTCCAGTCCACCCCTGTGGGTACGCCGGAATCGGACAAACTGGGTGCGCGCCTGGTCAAGAACCTGGTTGAAAATCTGCTGTTTATCGGTTCGGTGCAGACGCCGGCGCCGATTTACCATCGCAATGTGGTGAAAAATTTCGTCGAGTACACGACGCACTCGTTTGAATACTATCGTTCCTATCCGTACCGGCCTACGCAATGGTGGCTGGACGAGTAGCACGAGTTAGTTGACAATAAATTTGACTGCGGGCTATTCTAGCCCGCAGTCAAAATAACAAATTCCCCCGGGTGGAATGATCACGGGAGGAAAATAGAGGGGGACGTTAAAGAAACCCATGTTTCACTTTCTTCAGTTCGCTGCCACCCGCGCCACGCTTGCGGTTATTACGTTGATCATGGTGTCGTTCATCGTGTTCAGTCTGATGGAACTGGTGCCGGGGGATTGCGCAGAACGTTACCTCGCCTTTAAAAACACGCAGGGCAGCCAGATATCGGTGGCCGACATCGATGCCGAACGCGTTCGTCTCGGGCTAGATAAACCTTATATCGTGCGTTGGGGTACGTGGATTGTTAATGCCTTCCGGGGTGAGTTCGGCGATAGTTGTATTCTGCGACTGAATATTTCACAGCTTTTGGGGGAAAAATTCTGGATCAGCCTGATGATATGCCTGACCTCGCTGCTGCTCGCCTACCTGATTGCAATTCCCGTGGGGATCATCTCGGCGACCTCGAAAAGCCCAATTGTCAATAATAGCCTGCGTCTCGTCAGCTACCTGGGATTGGCGATGCCCAACTTTCTGCTGGCCTTGATGATCATGCTGTTTTCGACCATAGTTTTCGGTGACAGCCTTACGGGTCTGTTTTCCAAGGAATTTCGCGATGCTGCGTGGTCGTATGAGCGGGTCATGGACTTCCTGTCGCGCGCCTGGTTGCCCGTTTTTATCCTCGGCTGGTCGGCGACCGCATTTGCGATCCAGACCGTGCGCGCGTTGATGTCCGACGAAGTTGGCAAGTTGTATGTACTGGCCGCGGCGGCGCGCGGCGTTACCGGGCGCCGGCTGTTGTGGCGCTACCCGGCACGCCATTCGTTAGGGCCGATCATCAACTCGCTGGGATTTGACCTGAATCGAATCTTCAACGAACTGCCAATCGTCGCATTGATTCTGACCCTGACCGAAGCAGGCGCCCTGCTAATCGAGGCCCTGGCCCGCTCGAATGACCAGCAGTTGGCGGGTGCGATTATTTTCTTACTCACCGCCAGTATCGTCGGCATCAATTTTGTCACCGATATCATATTGGCGCTGACCGATCCGCGGGTTCGCCGCAGTATTCTGGGATAAGCAAGATGACCGATACGGCAGCCATTGAAAATACCGACTCGAATCTCGATCAGAGCCGTAAGGAAGCCTATTTTACCGCTGGTCAGGGACAGTTGATCTGGTCCCGATTCAAAAAACAGCGTGCGGCAATGGTAGGCGCAGCGGTGTTGATACTATTAGTTCTGTCTGGGTTGTTTGCCCCATTTCTGACGCCCTATGATCCGACCATCAAGGGCCGCAATGCCGATTATCAGAACGGCGCGCCGAATATTCCGAAGTTCTGGGATGAGAATGGATTTTCCTTTCGTCCTTTCATTTATACCTACGAACGAACCCGGTCGATCGAAACCAATTTTCGCTGGGTGAGTAAGGTCAACCGCGACAAGCGCCGTTACGTTGTACTGTTTCCAGAAGGTGACGAGTACACGTTGGCCGGTATCACCTTCAGTACGCATCTGTTTGGCGTCGATCAGGGCAAAATCCACCTGTTCGGTACTGACGGAACGGGTAAAGACATTTATTCCAGGACCTTCCATTCGATCAACACGTCGCTGGCGGTGGGCACCATAGGCGTTCTGATTGCCTTTGTGCTGGCGTTAATCATCGGTGGGGTTTCCGGATATTATGGCGGCTGGACCGACTCGATTTTGCAGATGATCACCGATGCGGTCCGAACGGTCCCCGCAATCCCGTTATTTATGGCGATCGCGGCGTTTATTCCAGATACGGTTAGCTCCGAAGGACGATTTTTTATCATTTCGATCATCCTCGGTTTCATCGGTTGGCCGACACTCGCGAGGCGGGTTCGAACCCACCTGCTGACCGAGCGCAACCAGGAATATGTGCTTGCGGCACAACTCTGCGGTGCCTCTCCGGGCCATATCATCGGGCGTCACCTGTTGCCGAGTTTTACCAGCTATATCATCGTCGATTTAATCATTTCATTTCCGTACATGGTACTTTCCGAAACCGCGCTCAGTTTCATCGGGCTGGGTTTGAAGGAACCGGTTAACTCGCTCGGCGTCATGTTGCAAAACGTGACCAAGGCGGATGTGCTGCTCAATTACCAGTGGAATTTTATCCCGGTTTTATTCTTTATCACGCTGGTGCTCGCCTTTGTGTTTGTCGGCGATGGGCTGCGTGACGCCGCCGATCCCTATGCGGATACCAAGAAATGACCAGTCCCCTGATTTCCGTTAAGGATCTGACGCTGCGCTTCAAAACCGATGAAGGTCTGGTCACCGCTGTGAATAACGTTTCCTTCGACATCGCACCGGGTGAAGTGCTCGGTCTGGTGGGGGAGAGCGGTTCCGGCAAATCGGTGACCGCCAAGTCTTTGATGATGCTCAACGCCGAGAATTCGGTCTATGACGATAACAGCAAGATTACCTTGAACGTCGACGATCGGGAATTCGATGTGCTGTCACTGAAACGCGCCCAGGATCAGATGATAATCCGCGGCGGCGCGATCTCGATGATCTTTCAGGAACCGATGGCGAGTTTTGCTCCGGCGATTACCATCGGTGATCAGATGGTCGAGCAATTACTGATCCATTCAGATATGACCGCGGCCCAGGCCAAGGAAGTTTCGATTGAAATGTTGACCCGCGTGGGCATCCCGGAACCGGCACAGCGTTTCGGCCAGTATGCCTTCGAATTTTCCGGCGGCATGCGCCAGCGCGCGATGATTGCGATGGCGCTTTCCACCAAGCCCAGGCTGCTGATCGCGGATGAACCGACGACCGCGCTCGATGTCACCATCCAGGCCCAGGTCATCGAATTGATGAAAGACCTGGTCGAAGAATTTCACATGTCGATTCTTTTTATTACCCACGATCTCGGTGTCATCGCGCAAACCGCCGACCGCGTCGCGGTCATGTACCTCGGCAACCTGGTGGAAACCGGAACCGTTCGCCAGGTCATCAATTCGCCGGCGCATCCCTACACGCGCGGGTTGTTAAACTCGCTGCCCAAGCTCGACGATCTCGAGGCGCCGCTGACACCGGTGCCGGGGGATATCCCTTCACCGCTGGATCGCCCTTCGGGTTGCGTGTTTCATACGCGTTGCGTGGAATCGGATGCGATTGCCGAAAGATGCCGCAATGAAATTCCGCTGACCACGATAGATAGTGCGAATCACCAGGTGGCCTGCCATCTGGCAAAGCAAGGAGATCAGGCGTGAGTAAAGATGTGTTGATCGCTGCGCGTGACCTGTCGGTGCACTTTCCATTGAGAGGGCTGGGCTTCGGTGAACGCCCCGTGGTGCGCGCCTGTGAGGGCATCAATATCGAAATCGAAAAAGGCAGCTTTTTCGGCCTGGTGGGCGAATCGGGTTCGGGTAAAACCACGCTGGGGCGCGCGATGCTGAAAGCGGCGCCGATTAGCCACGGCGAAGTCGTGTTCTCGGATGACGAAGTGACCTATGATCTGGGTAGCCTGCAAGGACCTGAACTCAAGGATTATCGCAAGCGTGCACAGTTGATTTTTCAGGATCCCTACGCGGCCTTAAGCCCCAGGATGACGGTACGCGACATCATTGCCGAGCCGCTCGAAGTCATGGGCTTGACCTCAAGCCGTGAAGAGACCGATGCGAAGGTACGCGAAATTGCCGCCAAGTGCCGGCTCAATCTCGAACACTTGCGACGTTTCCCGCATGCGTTTTCCGGTGGTCAGCGCCAGCGTATTTCGATCGCGCGCGCCCTGGTGTCGGACCCGAAATTTATCGTCGCCGACGAGTCCGTGGCCGCGCTGGACGTGTCTATTCAGGCCGACGTTTTGAACCTACTGAACTCGATTCAGCGGGAAAGCGGCATTACCTTTCTGTTCATCAGTCATGATCTGAGCGTCATCGCGCATACCTGTGACTTCGTCGCGGTCATGTATCTCGGGCAAATCGTCGAAGCCGCGCCGACAGATAAACTTTTTTCCGAAACCTCGCATCCTTACACCAAGGCGCTGCTGTCGGCGATTCCCTCGCTGGATCCCGATGTGCGCGGGCATGCGCAGCGCCTGGAAGGGGAAATCCCCAGCCCGATCAATCCCCCCCCGGGTTGTCGCTTCAATACACGCTGTCCGCATGCGCAGGAACGCTGTCGCCAGGAAGTACCCGAATGGCGTGAAATGAGTAGTGGGCACCATGTAGCCTGCCATTTCTCGGAAGAGCTTGCCTGAAGCATCGTTCGCTGATTTCACAGGGGCTTATTTCTTAATTACCACCTGTAATTAGAGTGATGCGCGACATTTTCTGGATAATATGCAGACAGGCAGGAAATGCATAAGAGTCGCTTAGGTGGATTAATCATCGATTGCAATACTGAGGACCTGGAAACGGCAGCAGTATGCATTGGGGGATGATGCATTGTTAGCACCGAAAAATATAGCAGGGTTGCTATTTGATATGGGCGGCGTCGTGTTCGAGATAGACTTCGAACGAGCACTGCAATCATGGAGTGACTGGACGAGTTTGCCAATCGAGGAAATCCGCAATCGCTTCAGGATGGACGAAGCCTATGAGCGGCACGAACGCGGAGAAATAGGAGCATCCGAGTACTTTGACTATCTGCGCGTGATGCTCGAACTTGAAGCCGCTGATTCGGAAATTGCCCTGGGCTGGAATGCAATTTACCTGGAAGAAATAGCGGAGACAGTTAACTGCATCCTGGCCGTAAATGCGACACTACCCTGTTTTGCGTTTACGAATTCCAATCCGACACATCAGGTTTTCTGGATGGCTGCTTATCCGAGGGCCGTAGAATCTTTTCAGCAGATTTTCGTATCATCAGAATTGGGGTTGCGCAAGCCAGACCGTGTAGCATTCGATGCAATTGCAGATAACACGGGAATCAGTTTGGGAAAGATGCTTTTCTTCGACGACTCAGAAGAAAACGTCGACGGTGCGCGAGCAGCAGGAATGCGAGCAGTTCATGTCAAAACACATTCAGATGTCAAAAAGGCATTGGCGGATATCGGTGCACTTTAACATGCATATTCAGAAGGATCTGGCCGGCGCCAGATCGCTTTTACGGGTTGTTAAAAGGTACTTATGAAATGATTAAAGTTCTAGCATTAATACTGGTCATTGGTGGTACATCAATTTATTACACGGATATGGAAAGCGAATCTGCGCTGGCCTCGGTCTTACTGCCCATCCTGGTTGTGATTTCGTTGATAGCACTAGCACTGTGGCTGGTCACTCTTTTTCACAACAGAGGAATTGTGCAAACCACTCATTCAAGTGTTGATGGTTCATCTGGCTTTATGGGGGATGATTCCGGAGGCGGGGATGCGGGTTAAGGTTTTGGTTTCATGTATAGGGAAGCTCTGAACAATGCATCCTGAATTGTCAGAGGACGGAGAAACAAAAAATGTGGTTTTTGTTTCTCCTTCATTTTCAACGACTTAACGGTCATTGAAAATGGCGGTGTGTCCTTGCACCGCGGAAACTCTAATAAATCAGAGTTTCCTTAGATGTGCCCGGTAACATGCGTTTACCGCCGTGGCCCGGCTAACACCAGGCCGTTATTCTGGTATTCGATAAAGATAACGGTTTACCACTCACGGTACTGGATGGGCACCCGATCACCGAAATGCGTGCCACGGCCGGCTCAGCCGCTGCTGCTCGCAAACTGGCCACCACGGATCGAGTGGTTGTGAAATATTCGCCGAAATTGGAGAGATCTACAGCGGTTCTCAAATTGTGCCTAAAGGGAGCACGGTGATTTATGATTCTGTCGGTATGGTGATCATGGATGTTGTAGCCGCGAAACAGGCCTATGACCTGATTGTAAATTAGCACCAGGCTCAACCTGCGCCAACTGCGGTAGTGTAGTCGGCGTCTATCTGTTCGGCTGACCTGAAATTAGCCATGCAGCAGGGATTAGCCTGCGAGGTACATCACGTTTATACTCTCGCTATCTGGAAGGAGTGAACTATGCCTAATAATAAAGTCCTGATACCGCTGAATCAGTCGGAACTCAGTCAGAAAATAGTGCCCAGCGTCGAACAGTTTTTCCCCGCCAGTGGCAATGACCTCGTATTGTTTTTTATCACCAGGCCACCCAGTGCGGCGGGCTTCGGTAAACCCGACCTGGGGGCGGGTTACGTGCAATTGCCTGGCGATGAACCGGTTACACCGACGCTCCACCCCATTTATGCCTCGCAGCAGGAAGATAGCATCAAGGCCCATGTCGAAGCCGAGCTGACGCCCCTAACCAGCCACCTCGAGGATGTCGGTTATAAGGTATCGATCATGGTAGGTTTTGATAAAGATCCGGTCGACGCAATCTTGCGTGTTATTGGCGAGAATGAAATCAACCTGGTCGCCATGTCTACTCACGCTCGAGTGGGTGTGACGCGCTTTTTCTTCGGGAATATCGCCGATATTCTGGCACAGAAGGCAAAGATTCCGGTGTTGCTGGTACACCCTTCGTGACCCTGGCCCGCATTTCTCACCACCTTATCTACTGCGACGACGCTATGCCGCAGCCTGCCTGCATTTGGCTCGGTCAGAGCGCTCATAAAATACAGGCAGGGCACGACCTCTCGTCGCCTCGCAATGAGTGGTGGTGAGAAATGCGGGCTAGTGCTTTTTCAGTACCCAGGATTCAAGGCACCGCTCCGGCAGGTGACGGCAGCGCTATAGATTTGTTATCGATTAGTCAGTCGGCACTGGCCGCGGTCGTCCATCGACACCGAGTGCAACAAATTTGAACTTGGCCTCGGTTACCTTGACTGTGTTACGAGACCGATCACGCTGTACCCAGGCCTCCACATGGATATCTATCGAAGTATGCCCGACGTGTTGAATTTCTGTATAGACACAGAGTATGTCGCCGATTTTTACAGGGCGTATAAAATGCATGCCATCGAGGGCCACCGTAACGGTACGGCATTGGGCACGCTCACTCGCGCAAATGCCCGCGGCGATGTCCATTTGCGACAACACCCAGCCACCGAAGATATCACCAGCCGGATTCTGATCGGTGGGCATTGCAAGGGTACGTGTGGTGAGTTCACCTTGGGGTTTGTCTGGCATGCTTGATTCGCCGAATGAGGGTTATAGGATCGGCAATGATAGAAAGACTGTATCGGGCAGTCAAAGACTTTGCAGGCCAGATTTGCCGATTTGGCTGGCGGAAGTGAATGCTGGCATATTCGACCCAATGCGCTGGCTTTTGCAAGCTCCGCTCAACCAGAGATCAAAACCATAGTTGATATGAATCAGCATGTTGAACTAAATTCCGTGTATTAATCTAATAGATTATGAACCCATTTCGTGTCGTTATTTTTATCATCACTGCCGTAGCGATTGCCGTCGGTTGTGCGAGCAAGCCACCGGCCGCGATCAGCAAGATACCGGAGCAGAATCCGTCACTCACCCGGGTGCTGCTGGACCCGGGGCGTTTTATCGGTACCGAGGTGCGTTGGGGCGGTGAAATAACCAAAGTGGAAAACAAGACCACTCAGACCTGGATAGAGATCGTTCGGCGGGAACTTCGTACGGATGGCAAGCCGGTGGCGAGCGGTAACAGCGATGGACGTTTCATCGCCAGTTTCGAAGGTTTTATAGACCCAGTGGTGTACGAGACTGGCCGCCTGTTAACGGTAGTTGGCTCAATCGACGCAAACACCAGTCGACCCATTGGTGAGTATGACTATACGTTTCCGATCGTCTCGGTAGAGGGATCCTATCTGTGGAAAGCCGTGAGCAGGACGGCTGGCCCTTATTACCCTGCTCCCAGGTGGCATTACGATTTGTATTATCATTACCCGTGGCCTCATCACAGTCATCCACGGCACTATTAATCCGGCACAGAAAATAACCTGCTGGTCGTATTTCGCCCGGCCGAGACTAGCAAACCCTGACCAGGTAACCCGTGTCCCGCAATTCAGATATCCCGATCGTGCCCCCCGCTGGTGCACTGAAATCGAATCTCCTGTGTTTTTCGGCGATGGTGATGTGGTCGTTTGCTTTTCCGATTGCGGAGTTCCTGTTGGTAAGCTGGGGTACGATCGCATTGGTACTGGTACGGCAACTGATCGCGGTGAGTGCATTGTTCTGTTGCTGGTTATGGATTGACGGCTGGGTAAAGATTTGCCGGGCAGACTGGTATCGTGGCATCAGTGTCGGTGGCGTTGGTTTTGGCCTGGGCTCGATGACTTTTCTGATCGGTCAGGATTTGTCCGACGCGGTAACACCGGCGATCGCGGCATCGATGATGCCTATTGTTGGTGCACTGCTGGAAGTGACTTTTGACGGGCGTCGCATGCAACCCCGGTTGTTGCTTGGTATCGTATTTGCGCTACTCGGCGGATTGCTGGCCACGGGAACACGCATGGACGAGGGAAATTTTGGCTGGGGTAGTCTGTTGTGCCTGGTTTCGGTGGTGCTGTTCGCCTGGGGAACCCGCGCCACAACGAAGGGTTTACACTCGCTTTCTTTCGTCGGGCAGACCACCATCACGATGAGCGGAAGTCTCTGTATCGTCTTCAGTGTGTACCTGGTTATGCTATTGTTCGGCATCCCTGGCACCGCGATAGGGCTACTCGATACGGGCCATATTGTGTTGCTCCTGTTCACCTCGACTGCGTCCCTGGCGCTGGCGCAATTCATGTGGATCAGGAGTGCGTCCGGGCTCGGCATTCTGCTGGCTTCACTGCATATGAACGCAGTACCGTTTTACGTCATGGTCATCGTGGTGTTGTTTCTGGGTGAAGGCTGGAACTGGTGGCAGGCGGCCGGCGCTGCGCTGGTCGCGATGGGTGTGCTGTTGGCGCAATCGGTTTCACGCGGCCGGGGGTGGCGCTGAAGCGGGAGTTGGCGAGTACGCCGACTGCAACGGCGTAAAGGCGGTTGCCCGGCACCGAAAATCGTATTACGAACGGGCTAACTCAGATAATCCGATGGTCGTGATCGAATTTAATAGTTATCTTCGATTGCTTGATTCCAATAGCATACGATCTGGTCGAATATCTTCAGGTAAACCTATTGTTTGATCGAAGGCCTACTGGCCTGCAGGCCTTCTCGGGTCATGCAGGCGAGCCGATCGCCAGGCTAAACTCCATCGAAGGATTTGCACGTTCGTTGCTGATCGGGATCATTCCGTTATTGGCCCTGGAGGCGCTCGGCAGCAAGGAGATGGTAACGCGTGCCTATCTCGCGGCCTCGATTCTTACTTTGATGATTACACTCAACTTTGCCGGCCTGGAGCGCCTGCTGCAAAGACGCTGGGTATTGACACTGGGTGCAGGCTTTACGATTAGCGCCACCCTCATTTTGAGTTTCGGCCAGGGTTGGATCATGTCGATAGCGATTGGCTTGCAATCCGCGGCTGCGTCGTTGTTTTCGGTTTGTATTTCGTTATACATCATGGATTACATCGGTAAGAAAGAGCTTGTTTTTACCGAGTCAAAGCGACTGTTTTATACCGGTATTGCGTGGATGATCGGTCCGGTGCTCGGACTATGGCTATGGGAAGAAACCCATCACTGGGTGCCGTTTTTGCTCGCGGCATGCGCTTCGGTCGGCATGCTTGGTTATTTCTGGTACTTACGGCTGGGGCACAGCCAGGTTATCCAGAAGGCTAAAAAACCATCGATCAACATCTTTAAAATCATCCCTCGGTATTTTGCGCAATCGGCATTGCGTATCGCGTACTGGATTACCCTGTCGCGGGCAATTTTCTGGATGACTGTTTTTATCTATGCGCCTATTTATGTGGTTGAGTCAGGGTTGTCGAAATGGGTTGCTGGCGGGTTGCTGTCGCTGGTGAGTTCCCTGCTCATCGTAAGTCCGTTGATCAGAAGACTAGCCGGCCGGTTTGGAACTCGCCTGCTCATCATCTGCGCGTTAATGCTGAGCGGGATTTCAATGACCATGCTGTTTTTTGTGGGTGAGCCAAAACCCATCGGCCTGCTATTCTGGATCAGCGCTGCGCTGGGGGGTGCCATCGTCGATGTACTTGGCAATATACCCTTTATGCGTATGGTCAAACCGCGTGAAAGAACCGAGATGACGATGATATTCTCGACCTGGCGTGAGGGCTCTCAGTTGCTGACGCCACTGTTAGTATCGCTGGTGTTGTTGGTAGCGCCATTTGAAGTTTTCTACCTGCTACTTTCTACAATATTGATCAGCGCTAGTCTGATGGCGACATTCCTGCCGCGCAGGTTGTAAGGATTTAAAGCATCTCTGCAATAGGCAGAGCCTCTGCGACACAGGGGAGTGCCGCCAATTCTCGATCGCACAAATGGCTGGAATATGAAGGAAAACGCAAAATCGTGGTTGTGTTTTTCGTGCTCTGCTAAGTCAGAGCCTGCCTCGGAAACTGCGCGGCTCGCTCGATCCGGGGATGATTTATGCGGAGCTTGCTTTTGGTCAGCTGCCGGTTTTGACCTTGATGACCGATTCATGCCAGTCAGCGAGCAGTAAATTGCGCTGATTGCTTTCCATGCCGGGATCGAATTCCCGATCGGCCTGCCAGCGTTTCGAAATATCGTCCAGTGATTCGAACAGGCCAACCTGCAATCCGGCCAGATAAGCAACTCCGAGGGCGGTGGTCTCGGTTTCAACCGGCCTTTCGACGATGATGTCGAGAATATCGGCAAGAAAACTGCACAACCAGTTGTTCTGTACCATGCCGCCATCGATCCGTAGGCGTGTCGGTTTGAGTCCGTCGCGGCGCTTCGCTTCCAGCAAATCAAAAGTCTGATAGCAGACCGATTCGAGTGTGGCGCGCACCAGTTCAGCCGGCCCGGTATCGCGCGTGATGCCGAAGATAGCGCCACGCGCGTCGGGATCCCAATGCGGTGCTCCCAGCCCGGTGAAAGCGGGCACCAGATACACTCCGTTATTGGAATCGAGTGACGCGGCCAGGGCTTCGGTTTCGCGCGCGGATTCGATCACACCGATGCCATCGCGCAACCATTGCACCGCGGCGCCAGCGACAAAGATGGAGCCTTCCAGGGCATAGGTAGTTTTGCCATTGAGGCGATAAGCGACCGTGGTTAACAGCTTGTTGTTTGATGTCAGGGCTTGATCGCCGGTGTTAAGCATCATGAAACAACCGGTGCCATAGGTGCTCTTGATCATGCCGCGCTCGAAGCAGGCTTGCCCAATGAGTGCTGCTTGCTGGTCTCCAGCCACGCTTGCGATCGGGATTTCGGCATCGAGCAGGGTTTTACTGGTTGATCCGTAATCATCGGCGCAATCGAGTACTTCGGGTAACAGTGATGTCGGCACAGACAGCATGCCGAGCAAATCGTTATCCCATTGTTGCGTATGGATATTGAACATCAGCGTGCGCGACGCGTTGGTGGCGTCAGTTGCGTGTACCTCGCCCCCGGTCAGGCGCCAGATCAGGAAGCTGTCTATAGTGCCAAATGCGAGTTCTCCCTTTTCCGCGCGTTCGCGCGCTCCGCCCACGTTGTCGAGAATCCAGTTGACTTTAGTGCCAGAGAAATAGGGGTCGAGTAGCAAACCGGTTTTTGCGCTAACCTCAGGTTCCAGTCCCTGTTCGCGCAACGCCTCGCAGAAACTCGCGGTGCGTCGGTCCTGCCAGACGATTGCATGGTAAACAGGCTCACCGCTGGAACGGTCCCAGACCACGGTGGTTTCGCGCTGGTTGGTAATACCGATTGCGGCGATATCGTGTTGCTCTGATTTTGCTTTGTCCAGGGCTTCACGAACCACGGCCAATGTCGTAACCCAGATTTCTTCGGCGTTGTGTTCTACCCAGCCATCCTTTGGGAAATGCTGGCCAAATTCCTGTTGTGCGGTAAACACGGCATGACCGTTGGTGTCAAACAACATCGCGCGTGAACTGGTCGTACCCTGGTCGATACTGAGAATATACTGGCTCATCTGAATCCTCCTGAACTGCTAATCCTCAAAACTAAGGAGCGACGCCATAGTATCATCGTCATTATGGATTTTGTCGCTCACCCCGGGCTTGACCCGGGATCATGCCAAGCTGCCATGGGCTCAATGCCGTGTTGCGCAGGCATTTGCTATTCTGCAAAATATTCATCGAAGCGTTTTTTCGCATCCTCTCCGAACAGTTTTTCACAGGCCTCGAACAAGCCGGCTGATTGGCGTAGTTCCGCGCGTGAGACCAGTAACTCAATCTTTGAGCGCCGGCGCAGATAGTCCTCCAGTTTAACGATCATTTCCTGGTCTACGAGATAATCGATTTCACAACGGCGTATGCCTGTATTCTCGATTAGTGTTTCGCACAGAGAGGGCTCGCCTTCGATCGCGTCTAACATTTCGTCCGCGTGCGCCGCGTAGCGTCGCCACAGACGTACGCTCAAAGCTTCTTCGGTGTCACTGGCGACGATTTCGTCGAGACCGAGTTCGCGCGCGCGCGCGAAGAAAGCCTCGCGTCGCTGACGATCGGGCTCACCATACCACATGTCGGCATTTCCGAGACTCAATCCCATCCGGGATACATTGGCACAGATTTCGTTACCGACATTGAGGCAGTCGGTCAACTTGCCCCCGAAGATACTGATATGATTCTGCGCGGGTATTATTTCGATGACATGCTTGCGCGACAGCTGTCGAACCGCGACGGATTCATCGCTGCTTCGACGAGTTGCTAATGGGCGTACACCACAGCGCTCGGCGATTACATCGCCGGCGACCAGTGGTCTGGCTAAATCCAGACGCGCATTGATATTTGATAGTACAAACTCGCGATCCGCCTCGGTCACTGCTGTCATCGGATCTTCCACCTGTGTGTCGGTGGTGCCGATGCAAGTGCGGTTGGCCATCGGTATCGCGAAAAACAGGCGTTCGTCGTCGGCAAAAAAAGCCAGCACCCGGCGACTGTCCGAAAGTTTCGGCACGATCAAATGAATGCCTTTCGATAGTTGATGTCGATACTCGGTTTCGATTCCACTCTGCGCATTTAGTTTATCCACAAAGGCGCCTGCAGCGTTGATCAGAACCTTGCTTCGAATTGAAAACTGCTTACCGCTGATCTGATCTTCAACCGCTGTTGTCCAGCCACCGTCGGCGGTCTGTGTCGACCCTCTGGATTCGATATAGTTGGCGGCAACGCAACCCTTATCCATGGCGCCGCGGACGAAATTGAAGACGAAACGTGCGTCGTTATCGTGCAGAAAGGCATCCGAGTATTCGATGCCAGCTGTGCTGATGAGGGTATTGATTAACGGTTCGTTTTGTTTGATCTGATGCGGCGACAGCATGCGCGGCGTGTGGGTTTTGCCACGCCCCAGTAGCCAGTAAAGCCAGGTGCTGGCGAAAATGATCCATGGGTGAAAACGAAATTGCTTGTTAATCGTCATCAGGAAGCGGATTTCCTTGACCGTAGACGGGAAGCTGTCGAGTAGTTTGTTGCGTGATTTGCACAATCCCGCGACCAGGCCAAACTCGTAGCCCTCCATGTACTTGATACCACCCCAGACCAGGTTGGAGGATTGCTGACTGGTGAAGCCAGCGAAATCGCGCGCATCGATCAGCGCCACTTTTACCCCGCGTGCGGCCAGCGCGGCCGCCGACACGGCGCCGTTGATGCCGCCACCGACGATCACCACGTCGAAGGTTTCATTCTGCAGTCGTTCTATGTTGCCTTCTCGTAAAGTCATGACGTCGTTAACTGCAAAGCGGAATCCTGACTCGTCTGTGTCAACGCCACTTCATACCTTTTTGAATACAAAGACAAACCAACCGATAGCCAGTGCCAGTGCCCCCCATAAAGGAGTGCTGAAAAATGCCAACCAGGCGAGATGTATAAAACCCGAACCCAGCCAGGAAATAAAAAGCCGGTCTCCTCGCGTGGTGTCGAGACCAAAAACACCGCGACGCGGATCGCCCCCTGGACTATATTTTTCCCAGACACCCATGACCATGATCGAAAACACCAGCGCCACGAAAAATGCAGCGGTCGGCCAGGTCCAGGCCATCCAGGACAGGTCTAGCATGCCAGTTCCATGCGCTTAAACCCGTCCCAGGGCGAAGCCCTTGGCAATATAGTTGCGGACGAAGTAAATGACGAATGCTCCGGGTATGATGGTGAGTGAACCTGCAGCCGCTAACAGTCCGAGTTCATAGCCGGAAGTACTTGCGGTTCGTGTCATGGTTGCCGCAATCGGTTTGGCACTGACCGAAGTCAGGGTTTTTGCGAGTAACAATTCAACCCACGAGTACATGAAGCAGAAAAACATGGTGACACCGATGCCCGCGGCAATCGTTGGGATGAAGATACGGACGAAAAAGCGGGGAAATGAGTAGCCGTCGAGATAGGCGGTTTCATCGAGTTCTTTTGGAATTCCCGACATGAAGCCTTCCAGAATCCATACCGCGAGAGGAATGTTGAACAGGCAGTGCGCAAGCGCGACCGCGAGATGGGTGTCAAACAATTCAATCGCCGAGTAGAGCTGAAAGAAAGGCAGTGCAAATACGGCCGGTGGCGCCATGCGATTGGTCAATAGCCAGAAAAACAGGTGCTTGTCACCCAGAAACCGGTATCTCGAAAATGCATAAGCAGCGGGCAGGGCGACCGAAACCGAAATCAGGGTATTGATGACCACGTATATCAGTGAATTGATATATCCGTTATACCAGGTCGGATCGGTGAAAATCTTGATGTAGTTTGCGAGCGTGAATTGTTGCGGGAAGAACGAAAATCCACCCAGAATTTCGTTGGTCGTTTTGAACGACATCGATAGCAGGCCGTAGATGGGTAGCATCAAAAACAGAATGTAAAGAGTCGGTACCACCCATTTTCTGTTCATCTTGTTACTGCTCCTCGTTGCGCATCATGACAGTGTAAAAAACCCAGCAAATCAGCAATACGATCAGGAAATATATCAGTGACATCGCTGCTGCCGGACCCAGGTCGAACTGTCCCAGTGCAATCTTTACCAGATCGATCGACAGGAAGGTGGTTGTGTTTCCCGGTCCTCCACCGGTGAGCACGAAGGGCTCGGTGTAAATCATGAAACTATCCATGAAACGTAACAGGATCGCGATAGTCAGAACGCGTTTCATCTTCGGCAGCTGAATATATCGAAACACAGCCCAGCTGCTTGCGCCGTCGATGCGCGCTGCCTGATAGTAAGCATCAGGAATCGAACAGACGCCGGCATAGCAGAGCAGCACCACCAGCGAGGTCCAGTGCCACACGTCCATCAATACGGTCGTCATCCATGCGGACACCGGTTGTTGAGTAAAGTTGTAATCAAAGCCCATCGAATTCAGGCTATAGCCGAGCAGGCCGATATCGGGTAACGCAAATATATTCCACATGGCGCCGACCACATTCCATGGAATTAACAACGGCAGAGCCATTAACACCAGGCATACCGAGACCCAGGGCCCTTTGCGCGGCATCGACAGTGCAACCGCTATGCCGAGTGGAATTTCGATTGCCAGAATCATACCGGTAAACATCAACTGCCTTAGTAGCGAGGCGTGAAAACGTTCCGAGCGCAACACCGCCTCGAACCAGGTAACGCCCTCCCAGAAGAACACGTTATCGCCAAAGGTTTCCTGCAGGGAGTAATTGACCACCGTCATCAATGGAATGAAGGCGTTGAATGCCACCAGTAATAGCACCGGCACCACCAACAACCAGGCTTTCTGATTGGTCGATTTACGCACCATCTGCCCCCACTGCCCAGTCGTCGCAATAGATTCGAAGGTTTTCAGGATCGAACTGTATCTGCGGATTTTCTGACGGGATTAGCTGGTCCTCAGCGACGATCATTTTAATTTGCTCAGTCTCGTGTTTGACGGTCACCACCTGGTAACGCCCAAGGTCCTCGACTTTTTCGATTGCGACCGGAATGCCCTGGCTTGCGAAGTGAACAAACTCCGGCCGAATACCGATTTCAAGCTTGCCGCTCAAATCGGTATCGGCCGGATAACCCGAGGAGAGCAGGTTATTCGCAAAAACAGGTTGCCCATTGTCTAGCCTGCAGGGCAGTACATTCATTCCGGGCGAGCCGATAAAATAGCCGACAAAGGTATGTCTGGGCCTGCTGAAAAGTTCCACCGGCGTGCCGACCTGAACCACGCCGCCGTCGTGCATGACGACAACCTTGTCGGCGAAAGTCAACGCTTCGACCTGGTCGTGGGTAACATAAATCATCGTTACGCCGATTTGCTGATGCAGCTCTTTCAGCTTCGAACGCAGCTGCCACTTCAGATGCGGGTCGATCACTGTCAGTGGTTCGTCGAACAGGATCGCATTGACATCTTCGCGCACCAGGCCCCTGCCCAGTGAAATTTTTTGCTTGCCGTCGGCGCTAAGGCCAGAAGCGCGATGTTTCAGTCGATCGGATAAATCCAGCATTTCGGCAATTTCGATGACTCTTGCCTGTACCTGTGATTCGGGCATGCCGCGATTGCGTAGCGGGAAAGCCAGGTTGTCAAATACACTCATGGTGTCGTATACCACGGGAAACTGGAATACCTGTGCGATATGCCGATCGGCGGTTGGCCGCTGCGTGATCTCGTTGTCGTCAAACAGAATTGATCCTTCGGAAGGAGTCAGCAGCCCCGAGATGATATTCAACAGGGTCGTCTTGCCACAACCGGAAGGGCCGAGCAGGGCGTATGCACCGCCATCTTCCCAGACCTGGCTGACTTCCTTGAGCGCGTACACCGGTGCCTGCCCCGGCGGTGGCGGGTAAGCGTGACGTACATTTCTGAATTCGATTCGCGACATGTTAACCCTGCGTCTCGATGAGTTGCTCATTCACGTCGAAATACAGGCAACGACTTGAATTGAAGAAAAAGCTGGCGCTTTGGCCGAATTCATAGCTGTGGATGCCATGCGTTTCGCTAACCCAGTTGTTGCCTTCGACAATGACGCGAATGATACTTTCAGAACCGCTGATCTCGGCAATTTGCACTTCGCCGCTCACCTCCACTCCCGCACCCTGGGGAGATAGATGGTGAGGCCTTACCCCGATGGTGTAGCTGCCATCGGGCATTTCGGCAAGCCTCGCGGGCACGGTCCAGCTAACTGAATCCGACAGGTAGGCGGTACCACCACGTTTATCTATCGAAGCCACGTTGACCGGAGGATCTGAAAACACACGTGCGCTGGTGAGTGAGTCAGGGTTGCGATAGATAGTCGAAGTTTGGCCGAACTGAATCACGCGGCCCTCATTGATGGTGGCGGTGTAACCGCCAAGCATCAAGGCCTCTAGCGGTTCGCTGGTAGCGTAGACAACGGTGGCGCCGGTATCAGCGAACATTTTCGGGAGTTCGTCACGCAACTCCTCGCGTAGCTTGTAATCCAGATTGGCCAATGGTTCGTCGAGTAAAACCAGTTCGGCGCCTTTGACCAGCGCACGCGCCAGAGCGGTACGCTGCTGTTGTCCGCCGGAAAGCTCGTTTGGCAATCGATCCAGCATCGGTGTCAGTTTTAACAGTTCGGCGAAGCTGCGTACTTTTTCATCGATTTCGTTTCTGGGCAAGCCGGCCACCCTCAGTGGAGAAGCGATGTTGTCGTAAACACTAAAGCTGGGGTAGTTGATGAAGGCCTGGTACACCATGGCGACACTGCGCTTTTGTACCGGTATGCCGGTGACATCCTGATCATTGACGAGAAGCCTTCCGCTACTCGGTTTTTCCAGTCCGGCCATCAAGCGCATCAACGAGGTTTTGCCGCTTAGCGTGGTGCCAAGCAAGATATTGAACTGCCCGGGTTCGAGCGACAGACTGGTTTCGTAGATATGAGTTTCCGCACCGACGCGTAGGGAAACATTGTCTAGTTCGATCGCCATTTACGCGCGGCCCGCCTGTTCTTCAGGTCGCTCGTGCGCAACGATTTCGAGACCAACACCGTGCTCTTCACACAGCTGGATTACATCTTTGGGGACACCGTCGTCGGTAACCAGTGTTCCAACAGCCTCTATATTTCCGATTCGGATAGGTGCGCGACGCTCAAACTTCATCGAATCGGTGACTAGTATGACCGAGCGGGCATGCTCGATGATGGCTCGGGTAACACGCACCTCGCGCAGATCAAAATCAAAAAAATCGCCATCGTTGTCGATGGCTGAGCACCCGATAATCGCGTAGTCGAGCTTGAAGTTGTCAATAAATTCCTCTGCACTGGGGCCTACAATTCCGCCATCAGAACGTCTGATGGCGCCACCAGTTATCATGACTTCCAGTCCGGGTGCGGGCCATAGCATACTGGCGACGTTCATATTGTTGGTGATCACCAGCATGCCTTTGCGATGGTAGAGATATTCGGCAACTCTTTCGGTCGTGGTGCCTATATTGATAAATAGAGATGAATTATCGGGTAGCAAGTCGGCGACGCGCTGGGCAATATCCGATTTTTCCTCGGCCATCAGTATTTTACGCGCACGGTAGCCGAGGTTTTCGACATTGTCCTTGACGATGGCGCCGCCGTGTACCCGTTGTACCAGCTGGTGCTCGTAAAGCTGGTTCAAATCGCGACGGATGGTTTGTGGTGTCACGCGCAAGTGATTTGACAACTGATCAACTTGTACCGAGCCATGTTCGCGGATGTAGTCCATGATCAAGTGCTGCCGTCTGCTGATATCGACGCTCATCAAATCTGCTTACCACCGAGTAATAACGTTTAGCGCCGCCGGGGCTCCCAATAAAACCCCGGCGGGTACTAGCCTTGTTGACTTTATCCCTCTCAGTTTTTCCAGCGCTTGATTAACTCGTCGTAGTTGACGGTTTGCCCCTTGGGCTTTTCGTTAACCTTTGCCTTCGGAGAGCCGGCTTTTTTCAGCCACTTGGCTGGATCCGATTCTTCGTTGAGCCGTGGCCCACAGCCGCCATAAGTGCCGGCTTTCTCGTCCGCGGACTGCATGCGCGACATGACCAGGTCCATTTCGGTTGCGAGTCGATCCATCGCCTGTTGCGGTGTGAAAGCGCCGGAGTTCACGTCTCCAATTTGCTGCCACCAGATCTGTGCCAGTTTTGGGTAGTCGGGCACATTGACACCGGTTGGTGACCACAGCACGCGATCGGGCGAGCGGTAGAACTCAACCAGGCCACCCAGGTTCGGGGCGCGCTCAGTGAACGAGGCGTGATTGATGGAGCTGTCGCGGATGAAGGTCAGGCCAACATGACTCTTCTTAACGTCAACGGTTTTGGAAACCACGAACTGCGCATAAAGCCAGGCTGCCTTGCGACGATCAACCGGAGTGGATTTGAACAGAGTCCAGGAACCCGCGTCCTGGTAGCCGAGCTTCTGACCCTCTTCCCAGTAGGGTCCATGTGGTGAAGGCGCCATACGCCAGAGTGGCTTGCCCGCGTCATCGACGGTATTGTTACCCGCACTTTTTGGGGTCACCATGGAAGCGGTAAACGCTGTATACCAGAATATTTGCTGCGCAACATTACCTTGTGAAAGAGCGGGCAAGGATTGATAAAAGTCGTAGCTTGCGGCACCGGGAGGTGCATATTTGCGTAACCATTCATCCCATTTACGAATCGCGTAAACCGCGGCCGGACCGTTGGCCGCACCCCCGCGAGATACCGAAGCACCAACCGGATTGCAGCTGCCGGATTCCATGCGAATACCCCATTCGTCGACTGGTATTCCGTTAGGCAAACCCTTGCTGCCTGCGCCGGCCATCGATAACCAGGCGTCTGTCATACGCCAACCAAGATCAGGTGCACGCTTACCATAATCCATGTGGCCGTATACCCTGACACCGTCGATATTCTTGACGTGCACCGAGAAGAACTCGGCGATATCTTCATAGGCAGACCAGTTAACCGGTACCCCGAGATCGTAACCGTACATGTCTTTGAACTTCTTTTGCAAATCGGCACGGTCGAACCAGTCCTTGCGGAACCAGTACAGATTTGCAAACTGCTGGTCAGGCAATTGATACAATTTGCCATCTGGACCGGTAGTGAATGATTTGCCCACAAAGTCGTCAACGTCGAGCATCGGATTAGTCACATCCTTGCCTTCACCTGCCATCCAGTCAGACAGGTTCACCGCCAGTTGCAGCCGCGAATGGGTGCCGATCAGATCCGAATCGTTAATATAGGCGTCGTAGAGATTCCGCCTGGTTTGCATCTGGGTCTGAACCGCCTGTACTACTTCGCCCTCACCCAGTAGCTGGTGATTGACCTTGATTCCGGTAATTTCCTCGAAGGCTTTGGTCAGTGTTTTGGATTCGTATTCGTGGGTCGGAATCGTTTCTGACAATACATTGATTTCCATCCCCTTGAAGGGTTTAGCGGCTTTAATAAACCATTCCATCTCCTTCATCTGATCCGATTGGGATAGTGCAGAAGGTTGAAATTCATCGTTAACCCATTTTTTGGCTTCAGATGACCCGGCGTAAACTGATTGTGCGGAAAGCGCGGCAACCGTGGCGGCCAGCGCAATTTGCTTAAGCATGAGAGATTCCTCCTCGCTATTCTGATTATTGGTTACATCGACAGGACCTGCGAAACTACCTTCGTATGTTCACATTGTCAATAATTTGCTTTCGTTATGTTCGAAATAGCGTTCGATTAGTGCGTTTTAATTTCGTTTTAAATCAAAACTGATACATTCATAGCTTTAGCTTTGTACTATTCATGGCGTCGATAAGCCATTATGATCACCGCCATGGCGGAAACAAAAAAACTGCTCATCGTCGCGCACAATCCTTCGCCTAATACGCAGAAACTGGTTGAAGCCACGCTGCGCGGCGCCATGCATGAAGACATTGACGGAGTAATAGTCAAACACATTCCACCTTTACAGGCGGCTGCCGATGACGTGCTCTGGGCCGATGCGATCATACTCGGTACGACCGAGAATTTTGGTTATATGAGCGGGGCGCTGAAGGATTTCTTCGATCGTATTTACTACCCCTGTCTCGAGCATACCGAGGCGATGCCTTTTGCCGCTTATATCCGGGCGGGCCTCGATGGTACCGGTACTAAAAATGCGATCGGCAAGATTACCTCCGGTTTGAAATGGAAAGCGGTACAGGAATCGATGATACTACAGGGCGAATATCAACCCGGTTTCGAAGAACAATGCGAAGAACTGGGTATGTTGATGGCTGCCAGTCTTGAAAGCGGAATTATTTGAATGAAACGGTTACTCCCCCTTAAGCGGGAGGTCCTTGGGCTCGGGTTGTCTGGCAAGATCCGGATCAATTCCGGGATGACGCCATGCCCTGGTATTATTCGCGCATAAGCTGTGGTCCGACATATCGAGATCTTGTATCGTGCAGAACTTATAAGATCCCCGTTTTCACGGAGCCCCCGCGCCCGCGGGGTTGACGTATCGGGATGACATCATAGCCGTTGGAGGGTTTTTAAATGTCAAATTTTGGTGGGAAAAAAGCGATCGTTTTAGGAGGTACCTCGGGCATCGGGCTTGCAACCACCGAAATGCTGCTCGATGGCGGGGCCGAGGTTATCGCCGCTGGTCGACGTGAATGCGAGATCGACGGTGTTGAATGCGTACAGGTCGATGTGCTCGATCGCGCGGCTCTGGCCGAGTTGTTCGAGAGGAACAATGGATTCGACTACCTTGTGAATGCCGCGACCGGGGGTCCTCGAGCGATCGGACCATTCCTGGAAATGGACCTCGACGGATTTCAGAATTCATTCGCCAAACTGTGGGGCTACGTCAATAGCGTGCGCCTCGGTGTTCCGCAGATGTCGGCATCCGGTGCCGTGGTGTTGATTAGCGGCTACCCGGCGCGCAAATGGCGTGCGGGAACGATTGCGATTGGTAGTGTGGGTGGATCGGTCGAAGCCTTCATTCATCTGGCCGCCAATGAAATCAGCCCGGTCCGTATCAACGGCGTTAGTCCCGGCCTTATCGACACCCCGATGTCACCACTGCAGGGAGACGAGCGCAGGGAATATTATGCAAAAGGCAGCGCGCAACATCTGATTCCACGTGCCGGGACTTCAAAGGAAGTGGCCGCGGCAGTCATCTTTCTGCTCGAAAATGAATTCGTGACCGGGACGATTGTCGATGTCGACGGTGGGGCAATCGTCACGTGAGTTTTGAAAGAATCAGCAAGACCCTGAGCGGTGATTCACCCGGGCGCAGTACCGAACTGAATTATTTTCGTATCGGACCCGTGGATGCGGTCCAGAAGGTCTACCTGCAAGCCGCAATGCATGCCGATGAACAACCCGGGATTCTGATTTTGCACCATTTATTGCAGTTGTTGCGCGCAGCGGATGCTGCCGGTGAATTGAATGCCCGCTTCGTAGTATTCCCGATGGTCAATCCATTGGGTATGGGCGATATCGAATTTGGCCAGCACCAGGGCCGCTACAATCGTGCTACCGGGGTCAACCATAACCGTGACTGGCCGGCACTGTATGATGAGGTCGGCGCGAAACTCGGGGAGAAACTCGGCCCGGACGCGACCCAAAATATTGAGACGGTACGCGCAGTGCTGAGCGAGTGGGTCAAATCCCTGCCCACAGTCACGGCGCAGGATCAATGGCGCCAATGCGTAATCGGTGAAGCCTGCAATGCGGATTATGTTTTCGATGTGCATTGTGACGATGACTCGCTGGTGCATATCTTTACCATCCCGCAACTGGCTGACAACATGCAGCAGCTCGCCAACTGGATTGGTGCGGATGCGACCTTGCTCGCCGAGGATAGTGGTGGCGGTTCTTTCGACGAAGTCTGGCCGGCTATCTGGTTGCGCCTCGCGCGCGATCATGCCGATAAACCCATACCCTTGCCAGTGGTTTCGTGCACGCTGGAGTATCGCGGTGCCTGCGACACTTTCGACGAGTTGAATCGACAGGATGCGCAGAATCTATACGGATATTTTCAGGCCCAGGGTTTGATTGGCGGAACAGCAATCAGTCGGCAGGGCGAGGCCGCCGCACCAACCGATTTACGTGCGACCGAGTATCTGCGAGCGCCACAGGCGGGTTTGCTGGCCTACTGTGTAGAACTCGGCGATCGGGTTGAGAAAGGCGATCGTATTGCCGACCTGATCGAACTCGATGGGGAGGGTGCATTCGTCTCGAGAATCCCACTGTTGGCCGGAACATCGGGTCAGGTTATTTCGCGCAAGCTCAACAAGTATGTCTGGGCCAATGCCAATATCTCCAAGATCGTCGGCAGCGAAATACTCGAGTCGCGCAGTGGAAATCTGCTCAGCGATTAAACCTCATCCGTAGATGTCAGTTTGCTCTCGGGCAAGTGCTCATCGGCGTGCAACCAACTGACCTTTTCGTTAAGGAAACTGTGATCCTGGGGTGCCAGTCGTTCGGGATCGTCAAATAGTCCGAGCTGCAGATGAATTTCGTCGGCTCGATTTTTATATTCGTAGGAAACCGGGGATCCGCACTGTCCGCAAAAGCTTCGAGTGACCCCGTCGTCGGTGATAAAGCGATTCGGTAGGGCGCCGGTGAAGATGACCTGATCCAGTTTAAATCCTGCAAAAGTCGTCATCACAGAACCACTTTGTCGACGGCAGGATTCGCAGTGACAGTGACCGACCCAGTCAAACTTGCCATTGATCTCGAATTTGACCGCGCCACAATAACAGTGGCCGCTCAGATTTTTGTCGCTCATAAGGCACCTCCTGCGATCGATAATACGCCCTTTGTGAAATGAAGTCGTGCGCCTGTAAGTCGGAATACTTGATTGGCTCCCATTTTTAGATCCTTGTCTCAGATCGATATTCGGGCTGACAATCATGCACTGGGATGGTGTTCTATTTGAACGCAGACTTTAAAACGAACTCTTCGAGTTTCTTGTCGATACCGAATACGTGCAGATCTAGCCACTTGTACAGAAAATCGGATAACGAGACCTGCAATGCCTGGTGCATGGTGGGGTCGGTTTCCAGCATCGCTTTGAGTTCTTCGCGAAAGCGATCATGCGCTTCAATGTGATCGGTGGCTTCTGGATAGTCGAGAATCCGCATGTAGGCTTCTTCGAGAACGAAATGGTGTTCCGCGTAGAGCTTGAGGCGAGTTAGTACTTCGGGATCAAAGGGGACTTCCTTGATCTTGTCGATTAGCTCAAACAAGGCCTGGTGTTGCGTATCCTGCCAGATCAGGTTGCTGGTTTTTTGCATTGCGCCGGATTCAACTTGAATTTCGGACCACGATAGAGGAAAAACCCGAGGTTAGTCAAGGAGCGGGCGGTAATACCATCTACTGCAAATATGAGAATTTGAAAATCTCCGCTTACCCGGGGACGAGGTTCGCTGGTGGTTCATTCCTTTTCAAAGGTGCGCAAAAAAACAGTCAGAATCGATTGAATTCGCGGCAGGCGATGTCGAGACCACGCAAGGTTTCTTCAAGGTCTCGCGCCGTATGTACGGTAGAAACGAAGCGGCGCACTCCCGGTAGAATGTATTGTCCCTGTTTCATCAACAGGGTATCGAGTTTGCGCATCGCGACCTGATCGCTGGCGAGTACATCGGCCTGGTTGCATGGGGTCTTATCCATGAAAAGAATTTGCCATAGTGAACCGGTATGCTCTGCAATTGCCGGAATATTGTGCTGGTCGAGCAGCTTTTGCGTTTCCTTGCAGAGATCGTCGGCGAAGCCGTTCATACGTTCATAGACGCCTGGCTTGCCGAGCTCGTCGAGCATTGCCATGGTTGCCGCCGCGGCCACCGGATTGCCATGCAGGGTGCCGTTAAAATAAGTATAGCCCTGCTGACCTTTCAGCTTTGGATCGGACAGGCTGATGACATCGGCACGCCCGGCGACGCAGGACAATGGTCCGCCACCGCCAACGACCTTGCCGTGGGTCGAGAGGTCGGGCTTGACGTCAAACCACTGTTGCGCACCGCCGTAACCCAGTCGAAAACCGGTGACCACTTCATCGAGAATGAAAAGTATGTCGTATTCATCGCATATTTGACGTATTTCCTGCAGGAACCCGGGTTGTGCCGGGATAATGCGTTGTACCGGCTCTGCGAAAATGGCGGCGACATCGCTGTGATGCTCTGCGACGATTTCGCGCAGCTTGTTGAGATCATTGTAGGGGCAGACCAGCATGGTCGAAACGGTCGCATCGGGTTGTCCATAGGAATCGGCGGTACCCTGCGGATAACTACCGGGCTCTTTGGGGAAGGTCGAAACGATCGCATAGTCGTGATTGCCGTGATAGGCGCCTTCGAATTTGAGGATCTTGTTACGCCCGGTGAAAGCGCGTGCAAGCCGCATCGCGTAGGCGGTTGCCTCTGATCCGGTGGTTGCATAGGCAATTCTTTCGGCACAGGGGATATCCTCGACCAGGCGTTCGGCGAGCTGGATCGCGACATCGTTCAACGAACCGAACATATGTGCGCCACGCTCGAATTGCGTCTGTGCGGCCTTGACCACGCTGGGGTGGGAATGGCCGAGGATCAGGGCGCCGGCGCCACCAACATAGTCGATATATTCATTACCATCGACATCCCACATGCGGGAACCTTCACCGTGTGTGTAAATCAGGCGAATATCGTCGGCTAACGAATAGCTGCCGAGCCCGGATCCGGGCAAGACACGGTCGGCAATCTCAAACAGTTCGCGCTGCGACAGCTTGTCGGATGAAGGTTGAGTTGCGGGAGAGGGCACGTTCAGAAACTCCTGTTTAGTCGACGGCTGCTCTGAGCCATTCGTGTAACTTCTGGATAGGTCCTTCATTATTAATACCCCCTTCGGGATTGAGCACAAGGGGGCCGGGTTTGTAACCGCGCGAGTTGATACCGCGCTGGACTTCCTTGACGATGTCGAGGTCTTCCTGGAAGGTGGTTTCGCGATCGTTATCGATGACTTTCTGCAGAGTTTCATCGACTTCACCATTGTTTGAGTAAAAGGTTCGATACACGCGCACGTCATCGACTGCGAGTGGCCGCCAGCTAAAGCTGTTGACGACGCCGCCCGGATAAAACTGGATTGAAGAGGCTGGCCACAGGAAGAAGCTGCCGTAGTCTGCGCCACTGACGTCGTACCAGGCGTCGTCACTACTCGACGGCTTCGATGTGTGGTGCAGAACCTCGATTTCGCCGTATGCTTCTATCGAGTAGGAAGCAGGATCGATGACGCCTTTCGCAAACGACGGATGGCAAGGCCCGCAATGATAACATTCGTTATAGTTCTCGACCGCGACGAACCAGTTACAGCCTTCGTCAGCGGTATGATGGTAGGCGTATTGTCTCTGCTCCACATCGGCGCAGAGGCTCAGCATTTCTTCACGAATACCCGGGTAGGTCTCATCCATGCTGGCGCAATCAGGATCGAGATTGATAAAGATAAAGCCGAGGAAATTCTGCAGGCGGATTTCGGTCAGGCAGATTTTTGCGGAATCGAACCCGGGTACCTTTTGTGAATGAGGTGCAGCCTTGAGATTTCCTTCGAGGTCGTAAGACCAGGCGTGATAGGGGCACACCAGTAGTTTTCGGTTTCCGATGCCTTCCACGAGTTTGTGCCCACGATGCTGGCATACATTATAGAAGGCCTTGATTTCACCCTCGCGCGTATGCGTAATAACGATGTCCTGATCGAATATCTCGAGGCTCAGAAAATCACCGGTCTTGCCGACCTGGCTGGAATGACAGGCGAGCAACCAGTTCTGGTAAAACAGCTTTTCCATGGTGCGCTGGAAAAGCTCTCTGTCATTATAATATTTAGCTTCGAGCCCGAGTACCGGAACTCCATCGGAGACAGCTTTCAAATCAGGATTCGTCATAGATATTGTCCTCCCATCGGGCAGAATGAAAAGCTTCGACGGCGGTGCTTGCCTGCTCGCCGCCGCGCACTACCAGCAGCGCACAGAGGCTTTCCAGCAGTGCGGTTACCGCCGAATTAGAATGAAAGAACTGGGGTGTATGGGTCGGTGCTACCAAACCGATATCGGATTCGCGGCAGAGCGTCGCTGCACTGCTGTCGGTGACGCCGATGATTTTTGCGCCGGTTTGTTTTGCTCTTTGTACCGCGGCAAGTGTATCGCGTCGATAAGGCTGAAAGGTCATCGCCAGCAGACAATCTCGAGAGTTCATACGAATGAGATCATCCGAGGGCAGGCTACCGTGGCGCGGTGTCAGCATGAAATGATCGAATCCCATACGCGCGACATACCAAAAGTTATAAGCGAGGGGGTAAGCGAGCCCGAGGCCGAGTACATAAACCCGACGTGCATCGATCATCAGGTCCACGGCGTGTTCGAGATCGGCGACCGACTGTTTGGCAAACATTTTTTCGGTGTTTTCGAGGCAAGCCTCGGCCATGCTGCCGAAGATCGCGGTACTACCGCCTTTGCGATCCATCTGTTGCAGCCAGTGCACGCGATCGGGGGTGCTGCCAATGCCGCCACGCACGAAATCACGAAAACGTTCCCGCATCGCATCGTAGCCGGCAAAGCCGAGCTGCCGTGCGAGGCGTACGAAACTGTTCGGCTGTACATCGGCGTTAGAGGCGAGAGTGCGCATCGATTGCAGGCCGACTTCATGCGGGTGATCGATGATGTAGCGCGCAGATAACTGCAGTTGTCCCGGCAGGTTGTCGAATTCGGCCAGCAGGCGTGCGATTACCTCTTCCTGCGACTGCGGCAAGGCGTTTGCAATCACGCTTAAATTTTGCGTTGGATGTGACATTTGTGCACTTGATTTAATTATTGATACAAGTGTATCATCCGCCAAACTTTCAATGCAACTAGATTTTTGCGGAGTCACTAGATGCAATCAAAGGCGAAAATCGTCATTATCGGTGGCGGGGTCATGGGCTGTTCCCTCGCGTATCACTTGTGCAAGGAAGGGGAGGTCGATGTCGTATTGCTGGAAAAGGCGGAACTGACCAGCGGTTCGACCTGGCATGCGGCCGGGCAGATTACCCACTCGGTCAGTCATTATAGCCTCGCCAAGATGGCTGCTTACGGCACCGAGTTATATCCACGGCTCGAAGACGAAACCGGGCAATCCTGCACCTGGCACGGCAGCGGCAGCCTGCGCATCGCCTACACCGAGGACGAGGTCGACTGGATCAGGTACACGCTGTCTGTCGGCAAGGGTCTCGGACATGAAATGGAGATTATCGGGCCTGAGCGTATCGCAGAGCTGCACCCGTTTTATAATCTTGAGGGCGTCATGGCTGCGCTTTACACGCCACATGATGGACACGTCGATCCCGCTGGTGTCGCCTTCGCGATGGCCAAAGGCGCCCGTATGATGGGCGCAGTCGTGATCCGACAGAATCGTGTTACCGGTATCACCCGAACCGGCGATACCTTCGTGGTGCATACCGAGCAGGGCGACATCGAAGCCGATCGCGTGGTCAATTCAGGCGGCACTTACGCGCGTCAGATTGGCGAATGGGTCGGGCTCGATCTGCCGATCGCGAACATGCTGCATCATTACCTGATTACCGAGACCGTGCCCGAGTTCGAGGAACTGGAAAATGAATTACCGGTTATCCGCGACGATTCGCAGGTATCGGGTTATATCCGCATGGAGCAAAAGTCGGGGTTGATCGGAATCTACGAAAAAGCCAACGCGGCCTCGGTTTGGGACGATGGCACACCCTGGGAGTCGGAGAACGAACTGTTCGAACCCGATTATGACCGCATCATGCCGTGGCTCGAAAATGCACTCGAGCGTATGCCGATACTGGCCGACAAGGGCATCAAGAGCGTGGTTCACGGCGCCATCACTCATCCGCCGGATGGCAATATGCTGCTCGGTCCCTCCGGGTTGAAAAACTTCTGGCTTTGCTGTGGTTCGCAAGTCGGAATCGCCTGGGGTCCAGGCGCCGGGAAATATCTCGCGCAGTGGATGGTAAATAACGCCGCGGACGTTTCGATGCGCAGTTTCGATCCACGCCGTTTCGGTGCCCGCATCGACGATGAGTATCGCATCAGCAAGGCCAAGGAAGATTACCTGCTGCGTCATGAAATTCCCTATCCACACCTCGATCGTCCCGATCTGCGGCCATCACATTCAAAACTGTCACCGCTGTACGAAGCACTGAAACAAAAGGGTGCGGTTTATGAAGACGTTTATGGCTGGGAGCGACCCTATTGGTACGCGGTCGATGGCGTCGAGCAAAAGCACATCGAGAGTTTTCGGCGCAGCGAGTTATTCGACATTATCGGAAAAGAGGTTCAAGGCATGCGCGCCCACGCCGGGATTGCGGATCTGACCGCCTTCGCCAAGGTCGAAATCGGGGGTGAGGACGCGCAGTCCTATCTCGATCGGATCCAGTCGAATAAGCTGCCGCAAAAAGACGGCAGTGTCACGCTGACTTACCTGTTGATGGAAAACGGTCGTATCGAAGGCGAGGCCACTATCATCAAGCTGGCCGAGAATCGCTACTACATGGTTTACGCGGCCGTGCGTGAGGCGGCCTTGCTGAACTGGATGCAGGAAGAGTTGCGTGCAGGCGAAGATGTCACCATAAGTAATGTATCGGAAGACTATGGCGTCATCATGCTCGCGGGTCCGGCCGCAGGCCGAATTCTGGCCGAATGCACCGATGCTGTGCTCGATAATGCGAGCTTCCGCTGGCTTTCCGCTCGCCACATCTGCGTCGCCGGGGTCGATCAGGTGCGCGCAATGCGCGTGACCTATACCGGCGAACTGGGCTGGGAACTGCACGTGCCGATGGCCGCTATGCTCGAGGTTTACAATGCACTGCTGTCGACCTCGTATAGCGAGGGCATGGTACATATCGGTTCCGCCACGCTGAATTCAGTGCGCATGGAAAAGGCCTATCGTTCCGGATCGGAAATCACCAATGAAGTTACGATAACAGAGGCAGATGTGGCCCGATTTTCTCGCGATGGAGGATTTCAGGGTGCGCAGGAATCGCTCAAACCTGCTTCGCGCTGGGTGCTTGCTTACCTGCAGCTCGATGAACCTGCGCCGGACTCGGTACAATGTGACCCGCTGGGTTCGGAATCGGTGTGGCATAACGGCAGTCCGGTCGGGCAGGTTTCATCGGGCGGTTACGGCTACGACCAGGGCAGGTATCTCGCATTCGCCTATATCAAGCCCGAGCTGAATCAAGTCGGAAAAGAGTTAGAAGTCCTGGTCATGGGAAAACCCAGACGGGCGGTAATAGTTGAACAGTGCGTGTATGACCCGCAGAATCTACTACCACGAAGCGAAGATTAGTAACAGCTGTCACCCCGCGACTTGATCGCGGGATGACAGATGAGCTGCGGCGGGATGAAAATATTTTTGAGGAGTAAATAATGGATCAAGATTTATTTGAAAAAGGCCTGGCCAAGCGTAAAGGTACGCTCGGTGCGGAGTATGTCGAGAAGAACCTGGCTGCTGCCGATGAATTTACGCGACCATTTCAGGAGGCAATGACGGCCTGGTGTTGGGGTTTTGGCTGGGGCGACGAGGTGATAGAGCCTAAAACGCGTTCGATGATGAACCTGACGATGATCGGGGCACTAGGCAAGATGCACGAGTGGGAAATTCACTGCCGTGGGGCGCTGAATAATGGCGTTAGCAAGGAAGAGATTCGTGCCATCATCCACGTGGTTGGAATTTACTGTGGGGTGCCGCAATCGCTGGAATGCTTTCGCGTTGCACGCAAGGTGCTCGAAGAGGCTGGTGAGCTATAAAAGGATATTACGCATTGCTTTCACTAGTGACTCCGACCCTAATTCATCGAGATTGTCGATGATGCCCTGGTGATCCTGGGGCGGTCGGTTCTGGCTGAGCTTGTATTTGCATTGCAGCTCTTCGATTTCGATCTCGACGCCGATGATCGCCTTGAGCATGGCGTCGCGATACTCGGGTTGCCAGGGCTTTTCGAGTCCTGACTCGTAGCGTTTGCTCAGGGTATCGACTATCGAGGCAATGGCTTCGGGTTGCTCGAAGACGCGGCAGCGTCCGTAGATGTGCAATGCCTGGTAGTTCCAGGTCGGAACACCGGCTGTCTGATACCAGCTCGGCGAGATATAGTCGTGCGGCCCCTGGAAGGTGACCAGTACCTGTTGATCCTCGAGATTTTGCCAGTGCGAATTTTGCCGGGCGAGATGGCATTGCAAAAACCTGCGATCGCTGGAGACCAGAAAAGGCAGATGCGAAGCGGTGAGTCGTTGCTCGGCAAGCGAGACTAACTGACCGAAAGAATTGGCATCGAGAAACGAGAAAATTTCCTCGGTTTCGGTAACGCTGAAATGACTGGGAACATACATGATTGACGAGTTTCCACGATGAGTTGAGATCGCCACTTGAGAACGATCGATGGCTTGAATATAACCTGAATCCGTGGGTCCATGACAGCGCATAACGCAAGTCTTTGATCCCACAGCAGTTCAAAAAATACCCGATTAACCTAAGGGTGAAGCGCAGATTTTTTGATTCCACTGTGAAATCAAATTCTTACGCTCTGCATTCGCCCTGAACCCACGGATTCTGGTATAAGTAAAAGCAAACATTTGCGCCAAATTATTTTGTTTTACCGGGTGAGTGACGAGAGGTAACAGTTTTACATGAAAATTTCTCAAATCAGTGTTTGGCAACTCGACCTGCCCTTGCACAAGCCTTACTGGCTTTCGGGTGGTCGCCTCAAGTTCGAGCAACTCGATTCCACCATAATACGCATCGATACCGACGAGGGTGTTACCGGTTGGGGTGAGGGTTGCCCCTGGGGTGTGACCTATCTGCCGGCTTTCGGCAAGGGAATACGCGCCGGTATAGACGAACTGGCAGCCCTGTTGATAGGCCAGGATCCACGTCAGCACGATTCCATCAATCGCATCATGGATCTCGCCTTGCCTGGACATCCTTATGTCAAGTCGGCTGTCGATATTGCTTGCTGGGATATCGCCGGCAAGGCAGCGGGGTTACCCGTTTGCGAATTGCTCGGTGCGCGAGAACCCGATCCGGTGCCGATCGCTTCGAGCGTATCGACCGGCACTCCACAGGAGATGCTGGACGAGGTGCAACGCTTTCGGGATTTGGGCTATCGCGTGCATTCCTGCAAAGTCGGTGCCGACGTCGCCACAGATATCGAGCGCATCAATTTGCTCGGCGCCAACGAGCGCGCTGGAGAAATTATGTTCTACGATGCCAATCGCGCCTGGCTGCCGCGCGAGGCGATTACCGTACTGAACTCGATTACTGGCGTGACCTCGTGGTTTGAACAACCCTGCGAAACCCTCGACGAAATCGCACAGGTACGCCGACAAACCAGTTACCCAATCTGCGTCGATGAGGGTCTGCATAGTTTTGAAGATCTGCTCAGAATTCAGCGTGACGGTATTGCCGAACTGGTCAACATCAAAATCAATCGTGTCGGTGGTTTCACCAAGGCACGGCGCTTGCGCGATTTCTGTCTCGCCAGCGGTATTACCATGTTGATCATGGATACCGGGGGTAGTGTCATGGCGGATACTGGAGTTGCGCATTTTGCACAGACAATCCCGGCTCCATCCTGTCTCGGAGTCTGGTCCTGCCAGGAAATGGTCAGCGTCGATCCGGCGCCAGGGCAGGGGGTGCGTAATATCGAAGGTTGTTTCAATGCACCCGGATTACCGGGCCTTGGTGTCGAACCCGAGCTCGCGCTATTGGGTGACCCGGTTGCGGAGTACTAGCCTGCATATTGCATCAGTATCCCGGATGCTGACGCCGGACAAATGCGGCTGAACGCCGGACTGGACCTCAATCCATAGCTCTAGCTATGGATTGAGGGA
>JAAESG010000543.1 GCA_024229615.1 Gammaproteobacteria bacterium
CTGATCCGGTCGCGCATGAGGCTGTCGTGCTTGTCGGCCGTATAGCTCAACATAAAGGAGCCGATAATCGCTAAAAATCCGATCAACAGGATAAGACTATCCGTTTTATCTACGTAGGCGTGCCACATGAGACCAAAAAGCAGGAAGGCGTCGGCATAACGATCCAGTACCGCATCAAACCAGCCGCCGTAGGAGCTGCTTTGATATGTGAGCCTGGCGACTTCGCCGTCGCAGCCGTCTACAATCGAGGCGAATTGTGCCACCAACCCGCCCAGCAAAAGCGCCAAATAACCATCAAGTGCAAACAGGCCGGCGGCCAGCACGGAGCATAGGAATGAGAACAACGATATTTGATTGGGCGTGATGCGGTGGTTCACCAGTCGACGGGAAATCCTCACCGATAAGGGCCGGTTGATATAACGCGACACCGGTCCATCATTGGGTTTGGCCTTCAAATTGGTCAAAATGGCAATCTCGGCACGACTGAAAGCGACCGAATCATCTATATCAATCCAGAAACGGCCGTTTATATCAACCGCTTTGGCCTTTCCCTCGGTTGATAGAATCTGCACCGCTGCGGACAGGGTGGTGTCACCATTTTGCTTTGCGCTGCGCTCCAACGCACTGAAAATAGCGGGAGTACACTTAAAAATGCCGGTGTCAAAACCATTAAAGTCCGTCAAATCCTTACCGATGTTGAGTATCTTACCGCCATTGGTTTTTACCCGGGTGACATCCTCCATATCGACA
>JAAESG010000544.1 GCA_024229615.1 Gammaproteobacteria bacterium
ACCCATTAGGCAATTAGTCAAGCGAAGGCACAAAAAAACTCTCCCGAACCCGGGCAAGGAGTAGCACAAGCGATTGAATTTAATGCGCCCGTATCTTCAGCCGGTGAGTGTCACGATTTCGTGCACCAGTCACCCATCAGGATCAAGCGGTTGTTCAACCGCCCTGGCTTTCGCCCCAGAAAAACGTCGGTACCAGGCGCCGTCCAATCGAATGACAGATCTTGGGCCTGTATCGGCCAACCCATCGTCGGCTCGGCACCTGGGCACAAATTGAAACGCTTGCGATTGATTGAAGCGATCGGGCCAATCAGGTCTGGTGGTTATCAGCCAACCCCTATGCTGGTTTCCCGACCGCCTCAAACCTTAGCCAAATACTCGATCCTGATTGAATGCCTGTTGCTTACGCATCACCCAGTAACAGCCACGGGCCAGCTTATGCGCCAGCGCCTTGCGGGCGACAATGGCATTCGTCGCTTTTTCCTTTTTCAGATAAAAGCGCTTCGCCTTTTCATTGTGTCGAATCGCGAAGTTTGCCGCTTCGATGAAGGCCCAGGCCAGGTATCGGTTACCATTCTTACGATTGTTTTCGCCTTTCTTCTTGCCATTGCTTTCCCGGCGACTGTCGACGCAGCGGCAATAAGAGGCGAAATTACCCGGCGCCTTGAAACGGGCAATATCACCGGTTTCCAGCAGAATCGCCTCGGCCAGGATATCGCCGATGCCCGGCGTTGTTTTCAGCCAGTTGAAGCTAGCGACCGGCTCAACCTGGGACAGAATCGATTTCTCCAGAATTTTGATCTGCACCGTGAGCGCTCGGATCATGGCCAGGTGGCTTTGCAGGGCCAACTGCACGTTGGCATCGCCAATCACGGGCAGCTGAAACTTGTTCGTCTTGATCCGGTCTGACCGGATCGATTGGCCGGTGTGCATTTGCACCTGGAATTTGAACCGGATCAGGTGGCTGCTGCGATCCTGCACCAGCTGTATGCGCTTGCGCAGTAAATCACGTAATCCGCGCGCGGCCTTCGGATAAATATACCCGGTCGGCAATATGCCCAATCGCATCAGGTGGGCGAGATGAAACGCATCGTAACGATCATTGGTGCGTTTCAAACCGCTGTATTGAACGACCTTGGCGGTGTTTACCAGTTCGACCTGATGTCCGGCCTCCTTTAACGCATCAGCCAACCAGTACCAGTTAAAGGTCGATTCGATGGCTATCGCCTGGAGTCGCTTTTTATATCGAGAAAGGGTTCGAATGGTGAGTTCGGGATCATTGTCCAGCTTCTTTTCAAGTACCCGTTGGTCCTTGTCATCGATGACGCAGACGACATGATTATTTGAATGTAGATCGATTCCGCAATAGAGTGTCATGGCAACCTCCAATGACTTGTGTGAGAACTATCATTGTATGCCCCGCCACACCGTGGCGGGGCGAGGTTGCCTTATGTTTATCAGATCTTTGATTTTTAACTCAGCAAACGGCGAGTTACCGATCTCGGCTAGTGGTCTTTCAATTTGATAACGACGGGTTCAGCGTGAAGCAAAACGGCCAGTCGCAAGGCGCGTCTTTTGCCAATGGCCCATCCCTTGGCAAAAGACGCATCACGGCGAATGGCCGTTTTGCTTCACGTCCGAAGGGAGCGTCCCAGTTGGCGTGGGACTGCGTCGAGATGCCGCATCACTTCTCCCACACCAACTGGGATGCTCTGCACCCATCACTATCAAATTGAAAGACCACTAGCTCAAAATCAAAGGCCTGACCCCGTTAACTTGTTAACTGATGTCGTCCTGATCGCTATCGATGCCGCTTCGACAGTCGCCTAAAGCCTTGATCAATGTCAGAAGATCGCATTGACGATAAAATATACTTAAATATGTATTGTTTCACGTTATCCACATCAAACATGGTAAATGCATAGGGCCATGAAGGAGTGATTTATGGATTGGGTATTGATCGGAAAGCTATTCTTGATTCTGTTCCTGATTGCCGGGAACGCTTTTTTTGTGGGATCGGAGATCGCACTAACCTCGGCGCGTCGCAGTCGCATAAATCAGCTAGCCGGTAGCGGCAGCCAGTCGGCCAGGATAGTCCAGCTGCTCCATGACCAGCCAGAACGTTTTTATTCGGTCACCCAGATCGGAATCACCCTGGTTTCCCTGGGATTGGGTGCCATCGGGATTGTCACGCTCAATCAAATTGTGTTTCCGGGGTTCCAGCTGGCTTTTGGCTTGTTTGGTGAGAGCGAAAAAGTATTACAGTTGACCCAGACCTTCTCCTATATTTTTGCTTTCATAATCATATCCTATTTACACGTTGTGGTGGGTGAACTGGCACCCAAGGTGCTCGCCTTCCACAAGGCGGAGGCACTGAGCCTGTCGGTCGCCAGAATCATCAATTGGCTGCATACGATATTACGCCCGCTCATCTGGCTTATGAATCATTCATCGAATGGTCTGCTGTGGTTAATCGGACAACGTGAGCTGACTGGCAATGGCGAACCGCATTTCTCGATAACCGGCGAGGAGATTCGTACCATACTCAGCGCCAGCGAGCAGGAGGGAGTCCTCGATCCCCAGTTAACCATGATGCTTCGCGGGGTATTCAACCTGGATGAACACACGGCGCGGGATGCCATGATTCCCCGCACGGAGGTCGAAGCTATACCGCATACCGCTGTCGTTGCGGATGTGCTGACCCTGTTTAAGGAAGAATTGCGTGAACGTTACCCGGTCTATGAAACGACAATGGACAACATTATCGGTATCGTTTCAGTGAAGCAATTGCTTAATAGCATGGCAGCCGCGGAGAAACCGGAATTGATTGTCGAAACCCTGGCTCATCCGGTCGCCGATGTAATGATGCCGGCCTATTACATCCCCGATACCATGCCGCTGAGAGCATTACTCATGGACTTCACCAGTAACCGAAGGCAGATTGCCATCGTGCTGGACGAATACGGCGGAACCGAGGGTTTGATAACGCTCGAAGATATCCTCGAAGAGATTGTCGGCGACTACGAAGATGAGTTTTCTCCAAGACACCGCCACATCAAAAGAGAAGATCTGCAGCGATACAAGATCAGCGCCGGTGTTCGGGTTACGGAACTGGAGCACAAGCTGAACTATCCGTTTCCCACCGGCGACTACGTCACACTTGGAGGGTTCATCAACCATCGCCTTGGTCGCATTGCCGACATTGGCGATCGGATTCAGCTCGAGGGGGCTTGTCTCGAAGTCCTGAAAATGGACCGGCACCAGATTGTCAAGGTGCTGTTCGAGTTCCAGGAGGCCGAAGCGCCTGAGGAAGCGAATCAATCGATGGACGAGAATCCGGTCGACAATAACCATTGACACCAGAGTAACAGCTAACATCATCCCCATGGCGGGGAGAAATTTCTGGCGTCGGTCTACGAGCCCGTCGCTTCATATTCCTGGAACGAAACTCCAGCCAATATCGGTATTTAGCGCTTTTTGCGCTTTTGCTTCTGCTTGGCCTTTGCTTTTAACTTATTCGGTTTCTGCTTACCTTTTTTTTCTTTTTTGAGTTTCTCCTTGCGCTGCTTTTCCTTGCGTAGTTTTTCCTTCTTGAGCTTCTCCTTGCGCTGCTTTTCCTTGCGTAGTTTCTCCTTCTTGAGTTTCTCCTTACACTTCTGCTCCCTTTTTAACTTAGCTTTGTGAGATTTTTCCTTATCGCTACTTTTGGTGCGTGCATCTTTCTTGCTTGCCTTTGTTTTAGATTTCGATCTGGCGTGAGCAGCTTTCTTACTAACTGCTCTTTTTGGTTTTGGTGAACTGGCGATTTTGGGTGCGCTAGATGGTGAATGGACCAGCAATGCGGTAGCCGCGTTGATTATCGCGCGCGCCCGTGCAGCCCCGAATCCGGGGACGCTGGATAGTTTCTCGACAGTGCTCCCCGCGATTTCGCTCACGGTTTTAAAGCCGTGATTAGTTAGAATTTCTGCTGTTTTAGCAGCAATTCCAGGAATACTGGTGATTGACACAGTCATAATTGGGTCCTCCTCTAGACATCTACAGTTTTCTCTATCTAATCCTTTTTCAGGCCAAGTTTGTTGATTTGAATCATTCGAGAGACAATTTGACATCGATCCGATACAGTTTTTCATTGATTATTGCGAAACGATGTGAATTATTCGCCATATCATGCGTTCAAGAAGAGTGGGGTCGAGAGTGGAGTCAGGTCTTTAATTTTTCACTCAGCGAACGGCGAGTTACCGATCTCGGCTAGGTCAAAATCAAAGGCCTGATAAACATAAGGCAACCTCGCCCCGCCACGGTGTGGCGGGGCATACAATGATAGTTCTCACACAAGTCATTGGAGGTTGCCATGACACTCTATTGCGGAATCGATCTACATTCAAATAATCATG
>JAAESG010000545.1 GCA_024229615.1 Gammaproteobacteria bacterium
ACTGAAATGTCTTTTTAATTGGGTTCACTATATTCTCACTTATTAACGACGCAATCCGAGTCTTGCTATCAAATCTTTATAACGCTGCTGATTCTTGGATTTCAAATAATCCAGTAAATTGCGGCGCTGGTTAACCATCTTCAACAAACCGCGGCGCGAATGATGATCGTGAATATGCTTTTTGAAATGCTCAGTCAGATGACTGATTTGATGCGACAACAGCGCAACCTGCACTTCGGGTGATCCGGTGTCACCGCTACCTTGCTGATAATCAGCGATAATTGCAGCCTTCTGTTCAGCTGACATTGCCATGGATAAAACCTCGTAGGCCCGAAAAAGGCAGGTATTCTACCTATCTGAGCAGGTCGTAACAAGAACTTTCACCGGAATAATCCCGGTAATTGCCGGGCAACCCGGCAGCTGACGTTATCTTGCTGTATTTATTAATCTTTTTGCCGACAACTCGCCATTGGAAGCCAGCTCTCCCAGGCCTATAAAACGACCGCCCCGTGACACCAACCGACACAGGCCACTGAGCTCTGTACGAGCCAGCATGATCCGTTTGCCATGGCGTATATCGATACTGGCTGATGGCTCAAGCATGACTTCGGGAAATTGCATCAAGGCGCTGCTTAAAGGCAACAGCAAATTATCGAGCTGATCCAGGCCCTGTAGTGCCAAAAGCTCGAGCTGGGGTATGGAAACGGCATCCTGCTCGACAAAAGAGTCAACCGACGAACGATGCAGGCTACTAACATGAGCACCGCAGCCAAGAGCAATACCTATATCTTCGGCCAGGGTTCTGATGTAAGTACCCTTAGAGCAGCACACTTCAATCGACAGGCTCTGCTCTGAAAAGGCGCATAACTCCAGTCGATGAATCTGAACCCTGCGCGCTGTACGCTCTACCTGAATACCCTCACGCGCCAGTTGATAAAGCCTTTTACCCTGATGCTTGAGCGCGGAATGCATCGGCGGAACCTGCTCTATCTGGCCCACAAAAAGCTCTAGGGTCTTTCTTATTTGAGCTTCATCCACCCGTACCAATGCACTGTCGATCACGTTGCCTTCAGCGTCACCGGTGGTGGTGGTCTGTCCCAGGCGGCAGGTAGCGCGGTAGGTTTTGTTCGCAGCGAGCAGATAACTGGAAAACTTGGTGGCCTCACCCAGACAAATCGGCAATACACCCGTAGCCAAAGGATCCAGGCTGCCGCAGTGGCCGGCTTTGCGTGCACGGAATAGTTTACGTACCTGCTGCAAAGCCTGGTTTGAACTACAACCGATGGGCTTGTCGAGAATCAGGATACCATCGACCTCACGGTAATTCCTGGACTTGCCTCTATTACCCATTACTGACCGGCTTTGACCTTATCCTTAGCAACAGCGGAATCGATCAGATCGGATAACTGGCGTCCCCGAATATCGGTATCGTCGTATATAAAGCTGAGTTTGGGTGTAATTCGCGCCTTCAGACTCTTACCGATCTCGCGTTGAAGAAATCCGCTGGCACGGTTCAAAGCCTCGAGACAGTCATCGGCATTATCGGCATCCATTACGCTGAAAAATACCCGCGCATGCGCCAGGTCCTTGCTGACCTGTACTTCGAGTATGCTCGGCATACCCAGACGCGGGTCCTTCAGACCGGTTTGAACCAGCGTAGCCAGTTCGCGTTGAATCTGTGACGCAAGTCGTTCGCTGCGCGGATAATCTTTAGGCATGACTCAGGCTTTCTCAGTCGATTGTGCGCGCCACTTCAATGCGCTCAAATACTTCGATTTGATCGCCCGGTTTTACATCGTTGTAGTTCTTTACCGCGATACCGCATTCGGTGCCCATACGAACCTCTTCGACCGGATCCTTGAAACGCCGCAGGGATTCGAGCTCTCCTTCATAGATGACCACATTGTCACGCAAAACACGAATGGGCTGGCCCTTGCGTACCACGCCCTCGACCACGATCGAGCCAGCAACATCGCCAAACTTGGGGGAACGGAACACATCCTTAACCTCGGCCAGACCGATAATATTTTCCTGGGAATCAGGCGATAACATGCCTGACATGACCGCTTTGATATCATCGATGATGTCATAAATGACGCTGTAGTAGCGAATATCAATCCCGTAATCACCGGCAGTTCGTTTCGCCGCTGCATCTGCGCGCACGTTAAATCCAATCACGATAGCATCCGATGCCGCAGCCAGGTTTATGTCAGATTCATTGATACCACCGACACCGGTTGTTACCAGCTTGACACGTACTTCGTCAGTTGCCAGTTTTTCCAGCGATTCACGAATTGCTTCGGAACTGCCCTGAACATCTGCCTTGATCAGAACGTTGATTTCGGCCACCTCACCCTCGGCCATGACATCGAACATACCCTGCAGTTTTGCTTTATGCTGGTCAGAAAGCTTGCTTTCACGGATCTTGGCTTCGCGTGTTGTTGCAAATTCGCGCGCCTTGCGTTCATTTTCGACAACGAAGACCTCGTCACCGGCATTGGGCACACCCGACAGACCCAGTACTTCTACCGGTATCGATGGTCCGGCCGATTTAATCGGCTTGGCCGATTCATCGTACATGGCTCGAACCCGCCCATACTGAGTTCCGGCGAGCAATAATTGGCCCTGCTGCAACAATCCCGACTGCACCAGTACCGTTGCCACTGGTCCGCGACCCTTGTCCAGCGAAGCCTCGACGACGATACCCTTGGCATTGCCCTTGTCGACCGCAGAAAGTTCTAAAATCTCGGCCTGTAAAAGAATAGAATCTAGCAGGCTATCAACGCCTTCACCGGTGATCGCGGAAACACTGATAAAAATGTTCTCGCCACCCCATTCTTCAGGTATGACTTCGAGTGCGGCGAGTTCATTCTTGACGCGATCGGGATCCGCATTTTCTTTGTCTATCTTGTTGACCGCGATAACCAGCGGTACCTCGGCGGCACGCGCATGTTGAATAGCTTCCTTGGTCTGAGGCATGACACCATCATCCGCAGCCACAACCAGCACCACGATATCGGTTGCCTGTGCACCACGAGCGCGCATCGCCGAGAATGCGGCGTGACCAGGTGTGTCGAGAAAGGTAATGATGCCTTTCTCGGTTTCGACGTGATAGGCGCCGATGTGCTGCGTAATACCACCAGCTTCGCCCGAGGTCACTCGTGATTTGCGGATGTAGTCGAGAAGAGATGTCTTGCCATGGTCGACATGACCCATAATTGTAACCACGGGTGGACGGGTAACCTTGTCTTCATCGGATTGTTCCGTAATCGCCAGTAATTCTTTTTCGAAATCATCTTCGCTTGCCGCAGCAACAACATTGTGCCCCAGTTCTTCGACCACGAGGGTTGCAGTATCGCGATCCAGAATTTCGTTGATGGTCGCCATGGTTCCCATCTGCATCAGCACCTTGATGACATCACCGGCCTTGATCGCCATGCGTTGGGACAAATCGGCCACGCTGATCGCCTCGGGTATTTCCACACTGCGTACTACCGGCGCGGTCGGTTTTTCGAAGGCATGCTGGTTCTTGATATCATGAACCTGTCGTTGCCCCTTCTTGAATTTCTGCTTGCGGTTGGGCTGGTGCGCCGACTCCTTGACATGCAGCTCCTTGCGCCCATAACGCGTACCCTTGTCTTCATGCTTGCCGTGCTTGCCAGGTTTACTATCCGTAGTGGTTGCCGCTGCACTGGCTGCCGCAGCCGCCTCGAGAGCGATTCGTGCAGCTTCTTCGGCCGCTTCGGCCGCTTCACTTTCGGCACGCTGCTGCTCGATCACTTTCTGCGCGGCCTCCACTTCCTGCAGACTTTTTTCGTAAGCTTTCTTTTCTGCTTCGGCGCGAATCACTTCTTCCTGGGCTAATCTGGCCGCCTCAATCTCAGCCTGGGCCGCTTCCTCGGCCTGTCTGGTTTCTGCTTCAACCTGCTCCTGCAGCATCCTTGTCTGCTCCTCAGCCTCACTTTCAGCTTCCTGTTGTATCTTGGCTTCTTCTGCCTCGACATCGACGCGGCGCACATAGGTGCGTTTTTTACGCACTTCTACGTTAATCGTCTTGGTCGTTGTATTGCGTCCCGATGTACCCGATACTCGGAGTTCACTTTTGCTTTTACGGCGCAAAGTGATCTTCTTCGGTCCATCGCCCTCGCCCTTACCATGGCTACTGCGCAGTGATTCCAGCAGCTTCAATTTATCTTCATCGGATATCGGATCGTCAGAACCATCAACCACGACACCCGCGGCGTTGAGTTGGTCCAGCAGTTTTTCAACGCTAACACCGATGACTTCCGAAAGTTGTTTAGCTGTTACATTTGCCATGTTTATCTTTCCACTTGCATATTGTGTCCGAACGCCATTACTACCCTACTCGGCTTCGGCCTCGGCAAACCAGGGCTCACGGGCTTTCATGATCAACTTGCCCGCAAACTCGGCATCAACGCCGTCGATTTCTTCCAGCTCATCGGTAGACTGCTCCGCAAGATCTTCCATGGTGCAAATCCCCACACGTGAAAGTTGAAGCGCCAGTTCACTGGTCATGTATTCCATGTTAAGTAAATCATCCTGAGGCTCACCGGCCTCGGCGGTTTCTTCGCGTGCGATTGCCATGGTCAACAGCGCATCGCGTGCGCGTCCGCGTAACTCCTGTACGATTTCCTCGTCGAATTCATCAATTTCAATGAGTTCAGCTTCTGGAATATAAGCCACCTCGTCAATCGTGGTTAGACCTTCCTGTACCAGGATAATGGCAACCTCTTCATCGACATCGAGCTGACTCATGAAGTTTTCAACCAACTGTCGCGACTCGCCTTCAGATTTTTCTTCGGCGGCGACTTCGTCCATGACATTCAAAGTCCAGCCGGTAAGCTGACTGGCGAGTTTGATATTTTGACCACCCCGACCAATAGCCTGAGAGAGCTTGTCTTCGGGCACTGCGATATCCATGGAATTTGATTCTTCATCGATGACGATAGATGTGACTTCTGCAGGTGACATCGCGTTAACCGCGAACTGGGCCACGTTTTCATCCCAGAGGATAATATCGACTCTCTCTCCAGCAAGTTCGTTGGAAACCGATTGCACACGTGATCCGCGCATACCGACACAGGCACCAACCGGGTCCATTCTCGGGTCATTGCTCTTGACCGCTATCTTGGCGCGCATTCCCGGATCGCGCGCAGCAGAAATGATTTCAATTAAATCCTGTCCAACCTCTGGCACTTCAAGCTTGAACAACTCGATTAGAAACTCCGGTGCGGTACGACTGATAAAAAGTTGTGGGCCACGAACTTCAGAAGCGATTTTATAGAGAAATCCACGAACGCGATCACCCGGTCGCACCGATTCGCGCGGGATCATTTCCTCGCGAGGTATAAAACCTTCAGCATTGTCACCGAGATCGACGTAAACATTGCCACGTTCGACACGCTTTACCTGGCCCATGACCAGTGAACCTTCTCGATCGGTGTAGGCATCAATCACCTTGCGCCGCTCGGCTTCGCGTACCTTTTGTACGATAACCTGCTTCGCCGTCTGCGCGGCAATTCGACCGAATTCTACCGAATCGATTTGCTCTTCGACAAACTCGCCCAATTCGATTTCCGGTTGATCCAGTTGCGCAGCCTCGAGCGTAATCTGGCGTAACGGTTCTTCGAGCCCCCCGTTTTCACCCGGCTCGACGACTTCCCAACGACGAAAAGTATCGTAGTCGCCAGTGGCACGATCGATGTCGACCCGCACTTCAATATCCTGTTGATGTTTTTTCCGAGTCGCCGAGGCAAGGGCTGCTTCAATCGCTTCGAAAATGATTTCACGATCGATACCCTTCTCGTTCGAGACAGTATCTGCTACTAACAGGATTTCTTTGTTTTCCATCGTTGTCACTCGCAATATGTTCAGTTTTCCGAATACTCTCCGTGGCATCCGGTTGCTTCCAGTTTAAAAATCTCCGACCAGATTCGCTTTGGCGATGTCGGCATAAGGCAGATCAAACTTTTCTCCATCTACCTCAATTTTTACCCATTTGGAGTCAGCCACTCCCTGTAGCTCACCCCTGAAATTTTTACGCCCTTGTTGCGCAACCGCGAGCTTGATCTTCGCGGTACTGCCGGTAAAACGTTCAAAATCAGTCAGTTTAAACAGTGGTCTATCGATTCCCGGTGATGAAATCTCCAGGTCATAGGCCTGTTTTATCGGTTCCTCGACATCGAGGATGCCGCTGATTTGGTGGCTAATGGCAGCACAATCATCCAGGCTCACTCCACTGTCGCGATCGATATAAACGCGCAGAGTACCGTGACCACCTGCGTCTATAAATTCCACACCGACGAGTTCATATCCCATCGACTCGACGACCGACTCAAAAAGTGCTGTAAAATCCCGCACTCGTTCCACCCCCAATAAAACCAATAAAAAAGGCCCATAAGGGCCTTTTAACTGACTACTGACTACTGACTGCCAGGAACAAGTCCATTTGTAGTCAGTTAAATAATTCGCAGATCTCTGGCCAACGAAAGTTGGTAGCGGGGCAGGATTTAACCGAGCCGCGTAGGTCTACGACCTTTGCAGGCTTGCCCTGGGACCTGTTCCCGATGCCAACGAAAGTTGGTAGCGGGGGCAGGATTTAACCGAGCCGCGTAGGTCTACGACCTTTGCAGGCTTGCCCTGGGACCTGTTCCCGATGCCAACGAAAGTTGGTAGCGGGGGCAGGATTTGAACCTACGACCTTCGGGTTATGAGCCCGACGAGCTACCAAGCTGCTCCACCCCGCATCAGAGGCGCAGAATAATAGCTAGGTTGAGCGGATTTTACAAGGGCTTGCAGGCCCTTTTCTAACTAAATGCAAGAACGCAGTAAGCCATCAGTCCTGACGGGAAAACCCCGAGCAGAATCAGGCCAAGACTATTTGCACTGAGCAGAACCTTGACATCCAGCGCCTCTTTGATGGTCGTGGTCTGCTCGGGCAATGGTTTATCGAAATACATGACCTTGATCACGCGCAGGTAGTAAAAAAGCCCAATCACCGAGAACATCACCGCGACGACCGCGAGCCATACCATATCGACCTGAACCACCGCCTGCAATACCGTCAACTTGGCATAGAATCCCACAGTCGGCGGCACCCCGGCCATCGAGAACATCGCGATTGCGAGCAAGGCCGCGTACCAGGGATTGCTATCGTTCAAACCGCAGAGGTCATTAATGTTTTCAGCCTCGAAGCCTTTCCGATTGAGTACCAACAGTACCCCGAACGCAACTGACGCGGTAATCGCGTAAGTAATGGTATAAAACATCGCCGAAGCGTAACCGTTTGCCGTTGTCGATAGAATGCCCAGTAATATAAAACCGACGTGAGATATCGTCGAGTAAGCCAGCATGCGTTTAAAATTGGTTTGTGCGATGGCGATAATATTCCCCACCGCCATCGACGCAATCGCCAGCACAGTCAGCATTTGCGACCAGTCGACCTGCAAATCACCGAGGCCGTCCACCAGCAAGCGGATGGTCATCGCAAATCCTGCGATCTTCGGCGCAGTGCCGATGAACAGCGTCACCGAGGTGGGTGAACCCTGGTAAATATCAGGCAACCACATGTGGAAAGGTACTGCACCAAGCTTGAAGGAAAGACCCACCACGATAAAAGTCAGCGCAAAACCGAGTGCAATCGGATGCTGCGAGATCTGGCTATTGACCGCGCTCGAAAGCTGATTGAGATCGAGTGTTCCGCTAATTCCGTAAAAAATCGAGATACCGTAAAGCAACAATCCCGAAGCCATTGCACCGAGTACAAAATATTTCATCGCGGACTCGGAGGCACTCAAAGAATTTCGATTGAAGGCGATCATCGCATAAAGCGACAGTGACAATAATTCGAGTCCGAGATATATCAGCAAGAAGGAATGCGCCGATATCATCACCATCATACCGAGCGTTGCAAACAGGCCGAGTACGTAGTACTCACCCTTATAAATATCGTGATCCGCAAGGTAGTCGCGTGAGTACACGAAAACCAGAATCGTAACCGCACAGATCGAGATCTTCAATATTACGGCGAGCTGATCGAGCACAAAAGACCCACCGAAACTGCTCACTTCGGTCACCGGGGCTACGATAATCACGGCTGCGATCGTCAGCGCCAGAGTCGCCACTGATAGCAACAGGGTAAATCCCCTTTTCTCCTGGGTCAGGAACAGATCAACCACCAGCACCAGGCAGGTCATGGCAAGCATTACCATCTCCGGTAATGCGGGCATCAAGTCAGGCTGTATGAACTCGGGGGTCATATCTTAGGATTCGCAATGTGATTAAGCAGGTTATTGATGGTCGGATGCATGACGTCAACCAGCGGATCCGGCCACAGGCCAAGAGCCAGTACGGCGATCGCCAGTAAAGCCAGAAACAGAAATTCGCGTTTGTTGATATCGGTGAGTGCTGCCACGTTGTCGTTAGCGACTTCGCCGAAAATGACACGCTTTATCATCCACAGCGTATAGGCGGCACCGAGTATCAATGTCAGAGCGGCCAGAAATGCAATCCAGAAACTGGCCTTGAAACTGGCCAGTATGACCATGAATTCACCGACGAAACCCGAAGTGCCTGGCAAGCCGGCGTTGGCCATCGCAAAAAAGACCATGAATGCGGCAAATACCGGCATGGTGTTTGCCACACCGCCGTAATCGGCGATCTGACGACTGTGCATGCGGTCATACATGACGCCGACGCAGAGGAACATTGCCCCGGAGATGAAACCGTGCGAAACCATCTGCACCATGCCACCCTCGAGAGCCAGGGCGGCACCCTGCTCGCCATAACCCGAATTAACGATGCGAAACACGATGAAAAAGCCAAGCGTTACGAATCCCATGTGCGCAATCGACGAATAAGCGATCAATTTTTTCATATCTCGCTGCACCAATGCGACAAAGCCGATGTAAACCACTGCGGTTAACGACATCGTAATGATCAACCAGTCGAGCTCGGCGCTCGCGTCCGGGGTGATCGGCAGGCTGAAACGCAGAAATCCATAACCGCCGATCTTCAACATGATAGCCGCCAGAATAACCGAACCGCCGGTAGGCGCTTCGACGTGCGCATCAGGCAGCCAGGTATGCACCGGCCACATCGGCACCTTGACCGCGAAAGCGACCAGGAAAGCCAGAAAAATCAATATCTGCTCAGTCAGACCGAGCTTGAGATGATGAAAATCAAATATCGCAAAACTGCCCGACTGGGCATACATGTAAATCAGCGCAACCAGCATCAGTACCGAACCGATAAAGGTGTACAGGAAAAACTTCAGCGTTGCGTAGATTCGATTGGCTCCACCCCATATACCAATCACCAGGAACATCGGAATCAGCATAGCCTCGAAGAAGATGTAAAACAGAATCGAATCGAGTGCAGAAAAAGTGCCGATCATGAAGCCTTCCATGATCAGGAAAGCCGCCATGTATTGCGATGCGCGGTACTGGATCACTTCCCAGGCCGAAATTACAACGATGACAGTGGTAAACGATGTCAGTAAGATCAGTGGCATCGAGATACCGTCAATGCCCAGGTAATACTCGATATTAAACGCCGCAATCCATTCGTGCCGTTCGACGAATTGCATCAGATGGGTACTGGTACTGAACTGCGTATACAGCGGCAATGTCATCAGGAAGGTAATGAGCGAAACCACCAGCGCAATCTTACGTGCTCCAGAAGGCTCCTTGTCTCCCGCAAACAATACCAGGATGCCACCGAATATCGGTGTCCAGATCACAAGGCTCAGCAATGGCCAGTCAGCGTACATGTTTCAGGTTTACCTTTCTCGTTCTTCTGCTTTAGCCCAACACGACCCATCCCAACAACAGGATCAGTCCGGAAATCATCGCAAATGCATAATGGTTCAAATAGCCGGTTTGCGTATAACGCGCGACGCTCGATATCCACCCCACCAGTCTCGCGCTGCCATTGACGACCAGGCCGTCAATCATCAATGCATCACCGAGGCGCCACAACACCTGGCCGATGCCACGGGCGGTACCCGCGAACACAATCTCGTTGAAGCGATCGAAGTAGTACTTGTTATCGAGGATATTGTATATCCAGCCGAGCCTGTTTCTGAGATCGGTCGCGATCTGCGGCTTCTTGAGGTAGATATACCAGGCGCATATTACACCGCCCCCGGCAAGCCAGGTTGGTCCGGGAAGCAATCCGTGTAATACAAAACTGGCCGAGCCATGAAAAGCATCAGCAACCGCGGTCATCGCGCCGTGCTCTGTGAAAATCACAATGGCCCGATCGAAGAAATCGCTAAACAGTACCGCATCGATCGTAAACCAGCCGATGATGGCCGATGGAATCGCCAACAGGATTAAAGGTACCGTAACCACCGCCGGCGTTTCATGCAGGTGTGATTTGGTATGCTCATCCATGCGCTCTTCGCCATGGAAAACAAGAAAGAACATACGGAATGAGTAAAATGCGGTGACAAACACGCCAAGCAATACCGCGAGGTAGGCATAACCGGCTCCCCAGACATCCGCATTTTTAGCCGCGATCAGAATGGCGTCCTTGGAGAAATACCCTGAACTACCCGGAAAGCCGATCAAGGCCAGCGAGCCGACCAGCGAAACCCAATAGGTAATCGGCATGTACTTTTTCAGCCCGCCCATCTTTCGAATATCCTGCTCGTGGTGCATCGCGATGATGACCGAACCGGCTGCCAGGAATAACAGTGCTTTAAAAAACGCATGGGTCATCAGATGGAAAATCGCCGCGGAGTAGGCCGAGGCACCGAGCGCGACGGTCATGTAACCGAGTTGCGACAGGGTCGAGTAAGCCACCACGCGCTTGATGTCGTTTTGCACGATACCGATCAAGCCCATAAAAATAGCCGTGGTCGCACCGATCACGATGACAAAGGACAACGCGGTCGAAGAAAGCTCGAACAGGGGTGACATACGCGCCACCATGAAGATGCCTGCAGTTACCATGGTCGCCGCATGGATCAATGCTGAAATCGGAGTGGGACCTTCCATCGAATCGGGTAGCCACACATGCAGCGGCACCTGCGCCGATTTACCCATGGCTCCGATGAACAGTAGGATACAGGCCAGTGTAATCACCGACCAATCCATTCCCGGAATAACCTGCATGGTCGCAGAAACCAGTACATCGGCACGATCGAAAACTTCGTAGTAGTCGAGCGAACCGGTAAACATCAGGATTACCGCGATGCCGAGTAAAAAGCCAAAATCCCCGACTCTGTTGACGAGAAACGCCTTCATGTTGGCGTAAATCGCGGTTTCTTTCTTGAACCAGAAACCGATCAGTAAATACGAAATCAGGCCTACCGCTTCCCAGCCGAAGAACAGCTGCAGAAAGTTGTTTGACATGACCAGCATCAACATCGAGAAGGTGAACAGCGAAATGTAGCTGAAGAAGCGCTGGTACCCGGGATCTTCGTGCATGTATCCAATGGTATAAATATGCACCATCAGTGATACCCCGGTGACAACGGCCATCATCAAGGCGGTCAAACCGTCGATCAGGAATCCGACTTCGAATCGAATGCCATCGCTGACCATCCATGTGTATACCGACTTGTTGTAAATCGCCACACCCTCGTTAACGATGCCATTGAGTACGATTAACGACAGCACGAACGATACGGCAACCCCGATTATGGTGACGCAGTGCGCACCCGAGCGACCAATTTGTTTACCGAAAAAGCCGGCGATTAGCGCACCTAACAGCGATGACAGTGGAATAGCAAGGTAGATAAATTCCATACTCACCACTTCAGCTCCTTGATGTCTTCGACGTTGATTGAACGTTTGTTACGGAACAGGACTACGAGGATGGCGAGGCCGATCGCCGCCTCGGCCGCAGCCACGGTCAGAATAAAAAACACGAATACCTGTCCGGCCAGATCATCGAGATAATGTGAAAAGGCGATGAAGTTCAGGTTAACCGAAAGCAACATCAGTTCGATAGACATCAACAAAATGATGATGTTTTTACGATTGATGACAATGCCCGCGATTGAAATACTGAACAGTACCGCCGCAAGCACAAGGTAATGGCTTAAAGTCACCGTCATCATTGCTCCTCGCTGCTCGGCATTTTGACGACTCGCAGACGATCCGACTTGCGCACCTTGATCTGTGCCGACGGGCTCTGATATTTGGTCTGGGGACGTTTACGCATGGTCAGTGAAATCGCGGCAATAATTGCCACCAACAAGATTACAGCGGCTATTTCAAAAGCAAAGACATAATCAGTGTACAACACGCCACCCAGGGCCTTGGTATTACTATACTCGGCGGCCTTGGGAACCGGTTCCACTCCCGTATCGAAGACAAACACATCGCTGGTCACAACGTTCAGCATCAGCAACAGCATGATGAATGCAACCGCAAGCCCCAACGGTAAATAACGCACAAAGCCTTCACGCATGCGTGCAATATTGATATCGAGCATCATCACGACGAAGATAAACAGCACCATAACCGCACCGACATAGACCAGCACCAGGCTGATCGCGAGGAACTCGGCTTCGAGGGTCATCCAGATAATGGCGCTGGTAAAAAAAGTCAGCACCAGGAATAAAACCGCGTGTACCGGGTTTTTTACCGTGACCACCGCGCATGCGCTGACCACAGTGGCAATTGCAAAAACGTAAAATATGACTGTCTCTATCATTATATTCTGCTTAGCGATACGGGGCGTCGGCTGATCGGTCCGCAGCGAGCTGTGCCTCGTAACGACCGCCAATCTCCAGCAATTTATCCTTGGTCATAATATTTTCACCCCGGTTTTCGAAGTGATACTCAAAAATATTGGTTTCCACAATCGAATCCACCGGGCAGGCTTCTTCGCAAAATCCACAGTAAATGCACTTGAACAAATCGATATCGTAACGTGTTGTGCGTCGCGTTCCATCATCGCGTTGCTCGGATTCAATGGTAATTGCGAGTGCCGGACAAACCGCTTCACAGAGTTTGCAGGCAATGCAACGTTCTTCGCCATTGGCATAGCGGCGCAACGCGTGCAATCCACGAAAACGCGTGCTGATCGGGGTTTTCTCTTCCGGGTACTGAATGGTTATTTTTTTACGGAAAAAGTAACGGCCGGTTACATTCATCCCCTTCAGTAACTCGAGGAAGAGAAAACTTTTCAGGTAGTAATGTATTTTCGCAAACATAGTATTAAACGAATAACCCGACATCAAAATAAATGGCGACCCCTTCAACCGCAATCCATAAAATGGTCACCGGTAACAATACCTTCCAGCCAAGACGCATGATCTGGTCGTAGCGGTAACGCGGAAAAGTCGCGCGAAACCACAGGAACAGCAACATGAAGAAAGCAGTCTTGGCAAACAGCCAACCGATGCTGTCAGCGAGCAGATCCGGCCACGGGCTCATCCAGCCACCGAAGAACAGCAACGAACACAGCATCGCGATCAAAATCATGTTGGCGTATTCAGCGAGGAAAAATACCGCGAAGGTCATGCCTGAGTACTCGACGTGAAATCCAGCCACAATTTCGGATTCGCCTTCAGCGACATCGAATGGTGCGCGATTGGTTTCAGCAACACCAGAAATCAGGTAAACGAAAAATAGAGGCAACAATGGAATGACAAACCACTCTCCCCAACCACCTGCCTGTTTACCGACAATCTCACCCAGATTAAGACTACCGCCGACCATTAACACACCTACCAGGGCAAAACCCATGGCGATTTCGTAGGCCACGATCTGCGCCGCGGAACGCATTGCGCCTAACAATGCGTATTTGGAATTCGACGCCCAGCCGGCGATGATGACACCGTAGACACCCACCGACGTCATCGCCAGGATATAAAGCAGCCCAGCGTTGATATCGCTGAACACCAGCGTATCGGTAAACGGGATGACCGCCCAGGCGGCCATTGCCGGGGCAAAGGTTATTACCGGGGCAATAATGAACAGATAGCGATTGGAATTGGTCGGAATGATGATTTCCTTGAACATCAGTTTGAACATATCCGCGAAGGGCTGGAAGAGCCCTTTCGGGCCGACCCGGTTCGGACCCTTACGGATCTGCATGTAGCCGATCACCTTGCGCTCAGCATAGGTGTAGTAAGCGACCACGATGAATAGCGGTAACAGAATGATCAGGGCTTTGACACCGCTGTAAATGGTGTACTGCACGTACTCGTGCAGCCATTCCCAAATCGATATCAGGAAATCGGTCACGAAACCTTCTCCAGGGTCACCTTGCCATAGGCTTTCGAGAGGTGTGCAACCGCATCGATACCGCTGGGAACATAAACGCAACCGACAGGCACAGCTTCATCGATACGCAACGGCAGCACCGCAGTGCCTTTGCCCTGTTTTACCTGGACTTGCTCGCTACCCGTTAATTTGCTGTCCTCGGCCTGTTGTTGGCACATCGTCACTGCGCATTGCAGTTTCATCAAGGGTGTAGCTTGTAAGGATGCAGACAGTCGAGTCATGTCATCACTAGCGTAAATTGGTGTAATACCGATCTTCTGGATCGATTTGGCACTGTCAGGCATGCTGGTCAGGCTCGACTCAATCCCGCAGAGATTGCTCAAAGCAATGTCGCTACACAATGTCTTGAGTTCATTTCTGACCGCATTCGAATCGACAAAGTCAAAGCCCTCGTCATTCACAACCTGGCCCAGCGCGGCCAGAATCTTCCAGCCCTGGCGACTTTCGCCTCTGCCATGAACACAGCCGTTGAAACTTTGCCACAGGCCTTCGACGTTGACAAAACTACCAGAGGTCTCAGCCACCGAGGCCAGGGGCAGCACCAGGTCTGCCTGATGCTGGATAAATTCATTGTCGAAACTGGCAATCGCAATCACGTTTTCGTTATTGTCGGACAACTGCGCAACCGAATTGGTATCGAGTAAAGGGTTGAGCGCGAAAGTCATCAGCACTTTATGCCTGGCCGAGAGGATCTCGGCGGCATGCTCTCCCACCTGATCCAGCGCGATACCGGCCGCTGCTCGATGTGGAGTGGCCCCGGCGAGACAGGCGCCGGCACTGTTAGCCGACACAGACAGGTAGCCGAGCGTGGCGCCACTCGCGGCGGTTATCGATTCACAGATTTCTTGCAGCAAAGACAGATGCGGATTGGACAGTGCCTGAATACCGACGATTAGCGCAGCATTGTCGGCATCGCTAAGCGAACGCGCGATCGCCTGGTGTTGTGGCGAAGGCATACAAGCCTCGGTCAATCTCGCTAGATGCGAGGTCAACGGTTGCCGACAGATATCGGCCAGCGATACAGCAACTGCGACCAGGTCATTCAGTAATTGCGTAGCGGACCCGACTAACTCGGTCCGTAAGCCGAAGTTGTACTGGGCAGCAATATGCCCAATCGACGATACTGCCGCATTGTTATTCAACACGGCTTTACGCAGCCGATGTGACAACATCGGTTGCTCGTAGCGCAGATTGGCAGCCACGATCAACGCCGCATCGACGGTTTCCAGCGATTCCAGCGAGCGCCCCAACCATGGCATTATCGGGGCTTTATCCTGAGCCGAAAAGTCCACCTGGGTAAGACGATGGTCAACATTGTTGGAGCCCAGACTGCGCGAGAGCTTCTGCGCCAGGTAGTGTTCTTCCAGCGTTGCCTGCGGACTGATCAGGGTTGCGATACTGTCATCGGCCTCGGATAGCATACCGGCCGCGGCATTGAGCGCGGTTTCCCAGTCGACCGGCTTGAGCTCGCCATTGTCGCGCAGCAGAGGTTGGGTGATACGTTGCTCGGCCCTGACCGAGGTGTAGCTGAAACGGTCTCGATCCGAAATCCAGGACTCGTTGATCGACTCGTTCTCACGTGGCACCACACGGATGACCTCGTTACGACGGGTGTGCACCCAGGTATTCGAACCGACACAGTCGTGCGCCGATACCGCTGCATGCTGAGTCAGTTCCCAGGGACGCGCGGTATAACGTGACGGCTTGGCTGTGAGCGCCCCAACCGGACAGACATCGATGACATTACCCGACAGCTCCGAGACGATGGCTTTCTCGATATAGGTTCCAATCTCCATATTTTCCCCACGTCCGGTCGCACCGAGTTCGGGCATCCCGGCGATTTCATCACCGAAACGAACACAGCGGGTGCAGTGGATACAACGGGTGAAGTCGGTCGCGATCAACGGGCCGATATTTTTGTCCATAACGACGCGTTTCTGCTCGCTATACCTGGACACACCGTCACCGAATCCCATGGCGACGTCCTGTAATTCGCATTCACCACCCTGATCGCAGATCGGACAATCCAGCGGATGATTGATCAGCAGGAATTCCATGGTTGACTTTTGTGCAGCCAATGCCTTGCCGGATTGTGTCTGAACCACCATGCCGTCCATACACTGCGTAGCACAGGCAGGCATCGGTTTGGGCGCGCGTTCAATTTCTACCAGGCACATACGGCAATTCGCGGCCACCGAAAGTCGCTTGTGATAGCAAAATCGTGGGATCACAATATTATTTTCATCAGCCACGTCGATTAACAGGCGCCCTGCCTGGGTTTCGATCTCCTGGCCATTTATCGTGACTGTAATGTTATCGCTCATTGCTAATCATTTATCCGATCAGGCTGCGTTATCGATAATCGAGCGTTTGTGCTCGACGTAATACTCAAATTCGTGACGAAAATGCTTGATGAAACTCCACACCGGCATCGCCGCTGCATCACCCAGGGCGCAAATCGTACGCCCTTCAATCTTGTGTGAGACTTCTTCCAGCTGTTCGATATCTTGCGGATGTCCCTTGCCATCGATAATTCGGCATAGCATGCGATAAAGCCAGCCGGTACCTTCACGGCAGGGCGTGCACTGTCCACAGGATTCCGAGTAATAAAATCGGGATATGCGCCTTAACGCCAGCACCATATCGGTCGATTCGTCCATAACAATGACTGCACCCGAACCCAGCATAGAACCGGCTTTGGCAATCGAGTCATAATCCATTGTGCAATCCATCATGATGTCACCGGGAAGCACCGGTACCGAAGAGCCGCCCGGAATGACTGCTTTCAGTTTATGTCCGTTTCGAACGCCACCCGCCATCTCCAACAAATCCTTGAACGGCGTCCCCATCGAAATTTCGAAATTTCCCGGTTTATTCAAATGTCCGGACATCGAAAAACACTTTACGCCGCCGTTATTGGGGATTCCGAGATCCGCAAACCATTGTGCGCCATTACGAATAATGGAAGGTGCCGATGCCAGCGACTCGGTATTGTTGATCGTGGTGGGTTTGCCATAAAGACCGAAGTTTGCCGGAAACGGTGGCTTGTAGCGTGGCTGACCCTTCTTGCCTTCCAGCGACTCGAGCAATGCGGTTTCCTCTCCACAGATGTAGGCACCCGCACCCAATGCCGGATAAAGATCGAAATCGACCCCGCTACCCAGAATATTCTTGCCGAGATAACCAGCCGCATAGGCTTCCTTGACCGCGGTTTCGAAATGCTCGGCCGGTTCATCCATAAATTCACCGCGCATATAGTTGTAACCGACCGTGGCGCCAATGGCGTAACCGCAAATTGTCATACCTTCAACCAGGGCGTGCGGATTAAAGCGCAAAATATCACGATCCTTACAGGTGCCTGGTTCCGATTCGTCGGAGTTACAAACGATGTACTTTTGTCCTGGAGCGCTGCGCGGCATAAAACTCCATTTCAGTCCGGTCGGGAAACCGGCACCTCCACGCCCACGCAAACCAGAAGCCTTAACTTCTTCAATCACGTCCTCGGGCGTCATACCTTCCACCAGGATTTTCTTTAAGGCCTGGTAGCCACCGACCTGCAAATAGGTCTCCATCGACCATGGCTGGTCGTATTGCAGGGTTGCATAACAGACTTCGTTAGCCATTTCTACTCCAGCGCATCCAGGATTTCATCGACCTTTTCAGGGGTCAGGTCGACGTGATAAACATGATCAACCTGCATCATCGGTCCGCAGGAACACGCGGCCAGACACTCTTCTTCGCATTTCAGATAGATACGTCCGTCTTCCGTGCTTTCGCCTATCTTGATGCCAAGCTTGTTTTCGACGTGATCGACAATGCTGTCCGAGCCCATCAGCATGCAGGAAATATTGGTACAGATAGCGACGTTGTGCCGCGCTACCGGTTTGGTTTCGTACATCGAATAAAACGACGCAACCTCGTAGACATGGATCGCTGGCAAATCCAGGTATTCAGCCACCGCATCCATTAGATCGGTGGTCAGAAAACCCTGATTTTGATGTTGTGTCGCGTTTAAAGACTGCAGCAACGCGGAACGTTTTTGCTCCGCAGGAAAACGAGCTACCCAGCGATCTATCTGCTCGCGCGTGTGTTCACTGAGCAGTTTAATTTTTGAAGTCGATGCTTGTACCATTATCTGTCGATCTCCCCGAACACGATATCCTGGGTACCTATGATCGCGACCACGTCGGCAAGCATATGCCCCTGTGCCATTTCGTTCATGCTCGACAAATGGGCAAACCCCGGCGCGCGTATCTTGACCCGGTAAGGTTTGTTGGCACCGTCGGACACCAGATAAATACCGAACTCACCCTTGGGATGCTCGATAGCGGTGTAAACTTCGCCCTGTGGCAGGGTGTAACCCTCGGTAAACAGTTTAAAATGATGGATCAGGCCTTCCATATCGGCCTTGAGTTCTTCACGACGAGGTGGCGCAACCTTATGATTGTCGGTCAAAACCAACCCCGGATTGGTGCGCAACCAGTCGATACATTGCCGAATGATATGGTTTGACTGGCGCATCTCTTCGATGCGGACCAAATAACGGTCGTAGCAATCGCCGTTGGTACCGACCGGAATATCAAAATCCATACGATCATAAACTTCGTAGGGCTGTTTCTTGCGCAGGTCCCACTCTACCCCGGAACCGCGCAACATCGGTCCGGTAAAGCCGAGTTGATAGGCTCTTTCTTCAGATACAACGCCTATACCCACGGTGCGTTGCTTCCAGATGCGATTGTCGGTTAACAGGGTTTCATATTCATCGATGTAGCCCGGGAAACGACGTACAAAGTCCTCGGCAAAATCAAGCAAGCTGCCCTGTCGGTTCTCGTTCAACCTGTCAGCTTCTTTCTTGCTACGCCAGCGACTTTCCAGATATTGTGGCATCGCATCGGGCAGGTCGCGCGCGACCCCACCGGGGCGATAATAAGTCGCGTGCATGCGTGCACCGGAAACCGCCTCGTACATATCCATCAAGTCTTCTCGTTCGCGAAACGCATACAGAAACATGGTCATCGCACCGACGTCCAGTGCATGCGTTCCGATCCACATCAGGTGATTCAGAATGCGCGTAATTTCATCGAACATGACACGGATATAACGTGCTCGTTCAGGAATCTCCACTCCCAGTAATTTCTCGATCGCCAGCACGTAACCATGTTCGTTACACATCATCGACACGTAATCGAGTCGATCCATGTAACCAATGGTCTGGTTATAGGGTTTCGTCTCAGCAAGTTTTTCGGTAGCGCGATGCAGCAGGCCAACATGCGGATCGGCACGTTCGATTACCTCACCATCCATTTCAAGTACCAGGCGCAACACACCGTGCGCAGCCGGGTGTTGAGGCCCGAAGTTGAGAGTGTAGTTCTTGATCTCAGGCATCGTCTTGCCCCTCTTCCGGCGTATCCGCCAGATAGCGATGATCTTCCCGTCTCACCTTGGGCACCAGAACCCGTGGTTCGATCGAAACCGGCTCGTATACGACCCGAGCGCGTTCGGGGTCATAACGCATTTCGACGTTTCCAACCATCGGAAAATCCTTGCGGAACGGGTGCCCAACAAAACCATAGTCTGTGAGAATGCGACGTAAATCAGGATGGCCACTGAACAGGATACCGTATAAGTCGAATGCTTCGCGTTCATACCAGTTCGCCGAAACCCAGATATCAGTGACCGTGGAAACGACCGGAAAATCATCATCGGGCGCGTATACCCGCATGCGCAAACGCCGGTTGTGGGCATAAGAGATCAGGTGATAGACAGCCGCAAAACGTCTTCCACGGACGGCGAGCGATTCCAGTTCATCGCCAAACTGCAGACGCCCACTGCTGGCCGCACGTGCAACCCCACGACTGAAACCGGCACGACTGGCATCGTCGGTTTGCCATTCGGTAGTTCCAAACTGCGAATAATCAACACCGCAGAGATCGACTAATTGTTGAAACTGAAATTGAGGATCGTCGCGTAATTCGGTCGCGACTTCAAGCAGCCGCTCGGCTTCAACCTCGATCGTAACTTCCTTAAATTCTACGCTAATTGCATTGATTTTTTCGCCCAATGCCGACCGCAGAGCATCAGCCAGTTGCTGTTTCGAATTCGGCATATTAACGCGCTATGGTATTGGTTCGTTTAATTTTATTTTGCAACTGCAAAATGCCATACAGCAGTGCCTCTGCGGTGGGCGGGCAACCGGGTACATACACGTCTACCGGGACAACTCGATCACAGCCACGAACCACTGCATAGGAATAGTGGTAGTAACCGCCACCGTTGGCACAGGAGCCCATGGAAATCACCCAGCGCGGCTCCGCCATCTGGTCATAAACCTTACGCAGGGCTGGTGCCATTTTATTAACCAGCGTTCCTGCCACAATCATGACATCGGATTGTCTCGGACTAGGCCTGAAAATTATTCCAAATCTATCCAGATCGTAGCGAGCGGCGCCGGCTTGCATCATTTCGACCGCACAGCAGGCAAGCCCGAAGGTCATTGGCCACATCGATCCTGTGCGGGCCCAGTTGATCAGTTTATCAGCAGTGGTGGTGACGATACCCTGTTCGAATACGCCTTCTATTCCCATTCCAGTGCTCCCTTCTTCCACTCGAAGATAAAACCTACGACCAGCACCGAGAGGAAAACAGCCATTGCCAGTAGTCCGAAGGTGCCAATCTGGTCCAGCACGATGGCCCAGGGAAACATGAATGCGATTTCGAGGTCGAATATGATAAACAGTATTGCGACCAGATAATAACGTACGTCAAATTTCATGCGGCTATCTTCGAAAGCTTCGAAGCCACACTCATAGGGAGAGTTCTTTTCCGCATCAGGTCGAGAAGGGCCCAATAATTTACCCAGAATAATGAAAACCGAGCCCATCATCAGGGTCACACACATAAAAATAAGGATCGGTAGATAATTACCTAACATGAATCGAGCACTGCCCCCGAGAAACCTGCAGTTATATTGCGTGGCGCCAGTCTATTGTGGCACTTATATAGTGTCAAGAACTCTCCCGATGACGACGGGATTCGCATACAAAGCATTAAAAAAACGACCGTGGCGGGTTTGTGACCGGACTGTGGATCGTACTATTTCGGCCCGGTTATATCCGGGCCGAATTTTTAAATGGTGCCGATGGCCGGAGTCGAACCGGCACAGCTTTCGCCACTACCCCCTCAAGAT
>JAAESG010000546.1 GCA_024229615.1 Gammaproteobacteria bacterium
ACGCAACTTATTATATTGTTCGATTATTAAGGAATTATTACTTTTCGAGTAAAAATTCAGGTTCTTCTGCAGTTCCCTGACGTCCTTTACCATCTCGATAATTTTTCTGGCGGCCTGTTTCAACTCGTATATTTCATTATTGCCCTGCTGGTCCATGTAGCTTTGCGACATCGATCCATATTCGATAATCTCGCCATACAGGCTCTTGATCTCGTTCTGGTAAACCTCGTCGACATTGATCTTGATCGGGGCAGTCGATTGCTCGATCACTTCGTCGATGCCGGCATCCGAAAAAATTTCCGTGCGGTGCAGGTTCATCGCATGGACGATGGCTTCCACCGACTTGTCGTAAAGATGAATCGTCTCCTTACGCAGCGCGGCCAACGCGGCCGCAGGAATTTCCATGACCTCGTGGGTCAAATATTTCGCCCGACCGCGAGCTTTCTCTTCATCGCGGAACAGGGTCTCGAGGAAATTAACCAGCTGTTTCAAAAATGGCACCACCAGCAGGACGCCGGCCACGTTGAAGATCGTGTGGAACAGCGC
>JAAESG010000547.1 GCA_024229615.1 Gammaproteobacteria bacterium
CCTCTCGCAACAGTATCTGGAGACGACTGATGCGTGAGCATTTTAACAGCCGAAATTTGCGCCCTCCTCCTCCAGATGATCGTCGTAGCCAGAAATTCCATCGGGGCGAACCGGGTTTCGATCGACCACCTCCGCCTCGACTCGGCCCCGGGCAGGCTGGAATTCTTCCGGTTTTTTTGCTCAAAGATGCGCAAAGTCGATTAATAATCGGCCCATCGCGTGATCAGGCGAATGCTTACTGGATACCCGTCAAACTTGAAGAACAGACGGTCGGCTACTTCGGGTTTATCCGACATTCGAACATTGACGGTAATCTCGATCGCCTGTTTGCCGAGCGTGTACAGAAATATCTTGCCTGGCTATTGCTGGGTATGCTGGTAATTACCGGATTGATCGCCGTACCGCTCGCCGCTCGTTTCGTGAAACCGATCGAGAAATTGAGTGAGGCTTTACGCGAACTGGCTCACGGAAATTTCGGAGTCAGGCTCGAACAGCAGGGTCGAGACGAAATTGCCGACTTACAGGGAGATTTCAATCGACTGGCCGAGACCATGGCGCGAAACCTCGAAAGCAGACAACGCTGGATAGCCGATATTTCTCATGAGTTGCGCACCCCGGTAGCGGTTCTACGGGGTGAAATAGAAGCGATTTTAGATGGTGTACGCCAACC
>JAAESG010000548.1 GCA_024229615.1 Gammaproteobacteria bacterium
ACCTCCCAGCTTCCATCAGATCGCTTCTTGATGTCAACGACGCGGTTACGGAGGTAGATTTCTGCACCACCCATACGCGCACCAATGGCCAATGCATTGGTACTGCCGGCAGGATCGGTGTGCCCATCGCCAGGCGTGTAAATTCCGATCTTTACACCATCAATATCCATCAAGGGATGAAGTTTGGCGATCTCGTCAGGTCCAATAAGATGGCATTCCGTACCCTGCGAACGCAACATTCCCTGAACATGTCGGTACCATTCTATTTCATCCTGACTGTATCCGAGCCGGATGGTTCCACATCCGTGCCAACCCGTAGCCTGCCCGGTTTCAGCTTCTAATTCCTGGTATATCTTAGAGGCGTACTGATGGATTTTGGCCATACCGGGACTTCCACTAAAGTGCGGAATGAACGCGGCCGCATGCCAGGTTGACCCCGATGTAAGCTCCCCTTTTTCGACAAGGACAACATCCGACCAACCTTCTTTGGTCAAGTGATAAAGGAGGCCGACCCCCATAATTCCTCCACCGATAACGACAACGCGAGCATGTGATTTCATTTCAATAGTTTCCTCTTAAATGCGGTCAAAGTTCTGGCCTGCTTATCTGCGCGTGCGATCATCTTGCCAGATAATGGGACAATACATTTTTAATACCAGGCGTCCGGTATTTCTGATTTGCGCCGGTCGATATAAGCCAGCAATTCTTCGTCTTTCGCCTGATCCAGCGGCGGTATTTCATAATCGCGCAGAATTTGATTCCAACGCTCGTAAGCACGCCTTTCCATATCTTTGCCACCTTCGGCTCCCCATTGTTCGACATTATTGCTGTCTGATAGCTGCGCATCATAGTTGGCGGTTTGATAGTTCGCCATAGTATGCGCACAACCGAGAAAGTGCTCGGCGGGTTCGACCTCGTTGTAAGCGTCACGCGCGAGCGTATTCTTGTCGAGCGGCAAGCCGTCGAGCATCACCTGGTAGGCACCCAGGCGGTCGGCATCCATGACTAATTTTTCGTAGCTGGTACACATCCCCGACTCTAGCCAGCCCGCCGCGTGATAAATTAGGTTGGCGCCACCGAGTACAGTCGACAGCATCGAGTAAGTACTCTCGTACGCGGCCTGAGCGTCTGGCAGCTTAGACGCGGTCAGCGAACCGCCAGCGTGCAGCGGTACACCAAGTCGGCGCGCGAGTTGGCCAATGACCAGATTGGCCATGGCTGGCTCAGGCATTCCAAAAGTGGGCGCACCGGTGCGCAAGCTCATCGACGACAGGAAACAACCCATGACAAAAGGCGCCCCGGGGCGCACCAACTGGGTAAAGGCACCAACCATCATCGCTTCGGCAAGCGCCTGAGCGATTGATGCCGCCGTGGTAATCGGGCCCATTGCGCCGCTCAGAATGAATGGCACTGCCACCAAACCCTGATTGGCACCGCAGTAAACCTGCGCCGCCTCAGAGACGACGCGATCGATCATTAGCGGTGAATTGGTATTGACGCTTCCCATAATGACGCAGTTTTGTTCCATGAAAGCTTCGCCATGCAGAATCCTGGCCATGTCGACCGAGTCCTGCGCGCGCGACTTTTCAGTGATGGCGCCTAGATGCGGCTTATCGCCGTATTTCATGTGCGCATAAACCATGTCGAAGTGACGCTTGGAGACTGGTAAATCACAGGGCTCGACAATCACCAATCCGGAGTGGTGTAAGCTCGGTAGTTGTGAGACGATTTTCACCAGCTTCTCGAAATCCACGAAGCTGCCGTAACGCCGTCCACCCTCGATGTCGCGCACGAACGGCGGACAGTAAACCGGTGCAAAAACCTGAGAGTCGCCGCCAATTTGGACTTTCCTGTCAGGGTTTCGCGAATGCTGGATGAAACTCGCGGGGGCTGTCTGGCAAAGTTCGCGCGCCATGCCGCGATCGAGACGTACACGCGTGCCCCTGACATCAGCCCCAGCCTTCTTCCAGATCTCGAGTGCTTTGGGATCGTCGCGGAATTCGAGGCCAATTTCCTGGATGATCCAGTCGGCCTGCTCTTCCAGCTTGACAAGCCCCTCTTCGCCAAGAAATTCGTAGTACGGTATCTGCCGCCGAATGAATGCGGGCGCCGCG
>JAAESG010000549.1 GCA_024229615.1 Gammaproteobacteria bacterium
CCTGCATTTCTCGAATGAGTTTGCGTAGGGCTGCATCAATAGCTGGCCGTCCCGGTTTCCGGCCTCGACTCTTCCAACGCCAATAAAGGCGGAAGCCCTGCCGATGCCAGCGTACAACAGTATCCGGATGCAGGCCGTACAGTATTTTCCGCCAGCCATCCACATATCGTGAAAAGATTACCCAGAACAGCTTGTCCGCCACAGATGGTCGTGGTTTCTTCACCGATTGACGGAGCATGACCACTTGTTGCCTCAGCGCCAGATTCTCAAGGACCAATTGACGAAGTGACCTGAATAAAGAATGAACAAACCTGACTATGACGAGGAAAAATGGCATACCTGTCATCCTCGATCCCTTGCCGAAAATAGCCAAGAAAACGATACGATTGGATATTCAGGAGGGACAGCTGCCCCACGCTTTACCGTAACAACCGTTTGGCTAACAGGAAATGATGCTTACCGCTGAACGAGATCTGCGCGAATCCAGATGCTCTCGTTGCTTCTGCTTTTGGTCGACGCGTAGCTGCCGGTGCCGCCTTGGGTGCGTTTGAGCTGCTCGGAAACGCCGCCGATCAGCAACCATTCGCCGATGGGCCCGGTGATGGTGGTGCCGGCGGCGCTGGTTTCGATGTTGCCGCCGCCTGACTGACCCAGTGCATTCTTGAACGGGCTGACCTCGAGGTTGACGTTGTCGCCCCGGACGCGCGGCAGTACATAGAAGCCGGTCACCACATCCTTGAATTCGATACCGCCCGTGACGCCCTGGCCTCTTTGCGAGATCCAGCCGGCACCCGAAAAGTAAGGGATTTGCTTTCCGGTTTCGATGTACGCCGGGTTGCCCTCGGCGACGCGTACCTGGTGTATCGGGCTATTTTGCAGGCGCTTGCGGGTGCTGATGCTGCTGATACTAACGTCGCCGCGGTTCGAGCCGTAGGTAATGCTGCCGCCCGCCGTGGCGTTTTCGTTGCTCCCGGCTCCGATACCGACACTCGCATTACCGCTTTCGATTCGGATGCTTGCACCGAGCCCGAGCTCGCCAAGACCCCGGGTGCTACCCTGGAACACGGATATCTGCAGCATCTTGATTGGGCTGTCCAGCGCCGCGATCATGCCCTTGATCTCGGCCACCGTTTGCGGCGACGCGCGCAGGAAAATCTTGAATCCGTGCCCCGATATCGTGTCGTCGGCCCTCAACATCGGTTTGACGATGGGGATGACTTCCACGGCCGGACGGTTGCGCAGCTGCAGGGTGGTAATCGAATCCGCCTGCACGGCGGACACGGTGAGCACCAGTCCCAGCAGCATCGATCGTAGTTTCATCGGATATCCTGTCTCCCGAATCCCGGGTTCGTTTTGGCATCAACCCGCGCGGAATCCGTATCACGCGCCTTGTTACTAGAAAAGTGTAGTCGAAATTGCATGGGAAATTCGGGACACGGTAACAATTTCCTGCTGAGACAAATGATTAACCAGGCAGACATCAGTATCGAGTTCCCGGCTGCCTCGCCGAGAAGAGAAGTCAGATCTCGATATCCTGCGCGTAGCAGATATATTCCATCAGCGGCTTCGCGGCCTTAAAGGTTTTTTCCACCTCGCGCACAAAACCTGACGTCGTCAAGCTTTTTGATACACCTCGGTTAAGCGGCACTTTTCATTTCCGGTAATTGTCTTTCATAAGAAACCGGGCTGATATAACCCAGTGTCGAATGTAATCGGGGTGGGTGCGCTTACGGTATTGTCAAAAGCTAAATATTAGTCTTTCATTAGTTTGGCGAATCTGATTATCGATGTTGGCCCGAATTATTGGTTGATCGATCGCCTGAGTTGTGCCAGCTTTGATCCATGAGGAACATAAATCTGCGTCAGCTCGAAGCATTTCGCGCGGTGATGATGACCCGATCGATCACGCGGGCCTCGGAATTGCTATTCGTTTCGCAGCCCGCAGTTACCAGGCTGATCAACGATCTCGAAAGCTCGGTGGTATTTCCTCTGTTCCAAACAATCAAGAAGCGTTTGCACCCGACGCCCGAAGCCCACGCCTTTTATGAAGAAGTCGGGCGTTCGTTCGCCGGGCTTAACAAAATTAATCTGGCTGCCCGGGAAATCCGGGATTTTCGCAGCGGCAGTCTGTCCATCGCTGCTTTACCAGCTCTTGGGCTAGGCTACCTGCCCGAATTCATCAGCCAATTTGC
>JAAESG010000550.1 GCA_024229615.1 Gammaproteobacteria bacterium
ACATCCCTGTGCCGCAGGAATCTCTGCATTTTGCAGAGATTCCTTAACATAAGACGTACCATTCCCTACCGTGGCAACTCAATACGTCGTATAGGTGTTGCCAGTACAATAGCTCCCTGATAACAGGCACTCAGGTTGGCGTGCCAGGCTTCCGAGAATGGCACATTATAGCGAACGCCGAGATAATCACGACGAGCTTCCGATTCGACTTTTAACTCTCCGTCATTACTCTCATTAATTCACGAGTTCGCTATAATGATCGAATTTTGAACAGGAATGCATAGTAGTTGAAACACGAGACCCTCCAACCGGCACTGAAGCAGTTAAGCTTGGGTCTTGGGCTGTTTGGTTTGTGCTGTGGCTTTCTGGCAGCTTATAGCGTGCTGTCCGGCGATGATGATGGTCGTGTTAATCTGCTTTTCCTGCTGATTTTATTTGCCTTTCTGCCCGTGGTGAGTTTGCTACTCAGCATCTTTCTCTTGGTGAAAGGAGGGGGGAAAGGCCTCGCAGGCTGGATTCTGGATATTCCCCTTTGGCCACGACATCTCACCTTGGCACTGTCACGACTGGGGCTCACTCACGCACGAGAGCTGTGGCTGTTTTACCAGACCCAAATTTTTGCGGTGAGTTTTTCGCTGGGTTGTTTATTGCTGTATCTGTTGTTACTGTTGGGCAGTGATATCAGCTTCGTCTGGCGCAGCACACTGCTCGAACCTGACGATTTGCTCCCGGCCTTACAGGCAATCGGCACTCCCTGGCGTTTCTGGCCCGAGGCTCAGGCGTCGCTGACTTTGATTGAACAGACCCAGGATTTCCGACTCGATCCGCAAGGCATGTCACAACCTGTGGTGGGGCTATGGTGGAAATATATTTTGGCCACGCAACTTGTCTACAACTTGCTACCGCGAAGCCTCATGCTGCTGGTGGCCGGACAAAAATATCAGGCACGCTTGCAACAGAATTTAAAACAACATGTGCTCGATTCACAGCCTCAAGCAACCGCTGCTGCTAGTGATGTGAATTCGCTGGCCAGGCTGACTCGATCTGTCACGCTGCCTTACACCCTGCTGGATTGGGCTGACGTTTCACCGGCCAATTATGAGCGAATACAACAATTACTGGGCGGTGCAACCGGGATACATCCAATCGGTCCACTGCGGCATCAATTTGTGACTCATCCGCCAGCTAATCAATCTCTGGTCGTTCTAGTTAAAAGCTGGGAACCGCCGCTGGCTGAACTGGCCGACAGGCTAAGAGGCATCGGCCCAAGTGCAGACAAGTTGATTCTACCACTGGACTGGAACGACACTGGTATTCGCCAAACCACTCCCGCCCATCTGGAAGAATGGCGCCGCTTTGCAGCCACCTTGACCGACTGGCAGGTACTTCAACTCGAGACGTCCACGTGACGCCTGCTTTCGCAGTGGTAGGCCACCCAAACAAAGGGAAGTCTTCGATTGTCAGTACAATCGCCCAGAGCGACGATATCGCCATATCGCCGCGTAGTGGCACCACTCGTGAAACGCAGAATTACGATATTTCAATAGGTACGGCACGTTATACGCTGGTGGATACGCCGGGATTTCAACGTCCTTCGCGCGCGCTGGCCTGGTTGCAGGAACATGCGCCATCGGCGGACAGACGCCGTCACGCCGTCACGCTATTCATTGCAGATTCACAATGCCGGCAACAGTTCCCAGAGGAAGTCATGTTGCTCAAACCGATCATGGACGGTGCGGCCATACTCTATGTCGTAGATGGCTCCCGCCCCTACGGTATCGAATACGAAGCCGAGATGGAGATACTGCGTTGGACTGGTCAAGCCAGCATGGCACTGATCAATCCCATTGAGAACGAGGATCATGTACAGGACTGGCAACAGGCGCTAGGCCAATATTTCAAGATCGTGCGGGTGTTCAACGCTATGCAGGCTGACTTTGCGAAAGTCGTGACCATACTCGAGGCCTTCTCCCATATCCGTGAAGAATGGCAATCGGCACTGGCAGACATCGTGAGTGAATATCGCCAACGACGCACCACCCAGTTGCAGGATTCAGCCAGCTTGCTGGAAGAGTTGTTAACCCGGCTTTGTACGTACCAGGTGTCACAGAAAGTACTCAGCAAAGCCCAGGCTGATGGTTTGAAAGACATACTGGAGAAAAAGTATTTCAATGACATGCGCAAGATTGAACATCAACATCATGAGTCATTGAAGCATCTTTATCAGTATCGCCACCTCAAAAGTACGATCGACCAGCTGCCGTTGGAAAGTAATCTGTTCGATACTGATAAGTGGATCATGTGGGGGCTGAACCGCAAACAGCTCACCGTGGCCACAACCATCGCGGGCGCAGCAACGGGAGTGGTGGTAGACGCTGCACTGGCTGGAAGCAGCTTTATGCTGGGCGCTGTGGGTGGCGGCCTGCTGGGTGCTACCAGTGCCTGGCTGGGTGCTGACCGCATATCCAGTTTCCAGGTGCAGGGATTGCCGCTCGGCGGCTATGAAGCGAATCAGGGCCCTATCCAGAACCGAAACTTCCCTTATGTGGTGCTCGGGCGTTTTCTCTATCTGGCTGACGCATTACGCCATCGTACCCATGCACACCGAGATATGCTCCAAATCAGCGAAGGTGATCTGTCCGCACGCATCAAACAACTAAGCAGTGGGCAACAAGCTGGATTACACCGGGCTCTGGATCGCTTGCGGCAGCAAAAAACGACGAAGGGAATGGCGCAGAGTTTGTTTGCGTTAATCAACACGGATTCTCGTTCGGATCATTAAGCATTAATAATTGCCGAGTGATCGTCTGTGAACACTTTGTCCATCCACATGCTTTTATTAAGCCATTTTTTCAACGTACAAAGGACAAGTTTTCCAAAAGTGTAATTTGTGAATCTAATTGTGCGAGCGTCGATAGTTTTTATGCCAAGTGAGACTGTGCAATTTATAACCGGCCTGAGCCCTATCCCGGCTAAATAGATTACCCACTCTGCAGATACAGGTTCCGGCGACCATCATTGGCGCAAAACCGGCGTTACCGCTCACAACTTAATGTTTTATTCCACCGGATTCCATGCTGCAATGTAGTCGTTTTCAAATTTGAGACTGATACACGATGAAAGCAGTTCAGCAACCCTGGTTTAACATTCAACGAATTCGCGACGACTTGTACTGCATTACCGAACCGCATTACACCTGGGAAAATCGGGCCAATCTTTGGCTGATCAAAGGCCGCGAATCAGATTTACTCATCGATACCGGCCTCGGTGTCACAAGCCTGAAACTTTACCTGGCCGATTTACTCGACAAGCCACTCAAGGTAGTCGCCAGCCACGTTCATTTCGATCACAGTGGCGGATGCCATGAATTCGACCAGGTTTATATCCACCAGAACGAACATCAAGCCCTGTGCCAGGGCAACCAACAACTCATCCTCAGCGCTCCCGAGTTCGGGTTTGTCCCCGAGACCGACTTCTACGCCCTCCCTTACCAGGGTTTCAGCGCCAGCAACTATGAAGTCAGGGCTTGCCCCCAGGCCCGGGCGATTCAGCACGGGGACGTTATCGACCTGGGTGACAAGGCCTTTGAGGTTATGCATTTACCGGGGCATTCCTCCGGTTCGATCGGACTATATGATTACGCCAGCCAATGCTTTTTCTCGGGCGACGTTGTTTACGATGGCGAGTTACTGGACGAACTGGAAGACTCGGTCATCGATGACTACATCGAAAGCATGGAAAAGCTGCTGCAGTTGAAAACCGATGAAGTCAGACCGGGACACTATCGTAGTTTCGATCGGCAACGTTTACAGGAATTAATCAAGACCTATATCAGTGAGAAAAAAGCACCTGGCTGCCCTTCTGAAAACTGACCTGAGGAGTGCATGTGACGGTTGCGGAATCAGCAGCATAGGGGTTCAGAATGAAACAAATTGATAACAACATAGCCATTGATTGTCAAAGGATCGGTTTCGACGGGGTTTAAAATTATGCGAAATCGGGTAAAAGGTGCTGTTGCTTTCGATCGGCTCAATGACTACATTGACCCGGACCGCCATCCGCTACACGAACTCGACATAACCAGTCTGGTCGGGAACCGGATCGATATTGATAAATTTTCACCCGGACACAACGAATCCGTCACTCCTGAAGAGCGATGGTCAAGCGACCGCCGATGGTTAGATTCCGTTATCGAGTGAACGGAAAAAAAACCGCTTATCTTTATGCGCAACCCTTGTTTTTCAGCTTCCAGTCGATGTTATTCAGTTGAGTCGTAGCATCGTCTTTCGCTGCGAAATCGCATGCAATTGCCAATAGATTGTAAATCGTGTGTTTTTGATCCCCAATCACGACGCGTTGCAGCGGATTCACGAATCCCTGTTCAAAATATACCAGCCTGTTGTGTTTCAACAAGTAGGTCCCATTGGTTGAGTCCAGGTCGCGAAGATAAATCTTTCCATTGACGACCTTGATTTCGGCGTGTTGTTTACTGGCAGTGGGGGAATCAATATAAATATGACCTTCTCTGCCTAATATATAAGTCCGGCCTTCCATGAGCCTGATATTCACGCTCATTTCTTTGTTCATTTCTGTGTCCCCATTGGTTGTGTCGTAATTATCCTATTACAGCGAAACTATCCTACCATGTAGCAAGCAAGAATATGATGAGGCAATTTCAAGACTAGAGGTAGAAATTAGAGTAGATTGAGGTAGAATAATCCGTAGCGTGGCGCGACAATAAATCTTTTAAAATCAACTACATCAATGTGAAATTTAAGGTGCTTTACCTTGTATGAGGGATGATTTTACGTACGCCGATTGCTATAGTTTTTATCGAGGAGTGATATCGATGCAACCAGCTTACAAACCGCAATCAAGGTCAAAATCCAAACCGCCTGCAAGACACTTTGAATTACGCATATTGGAGAGTTTATTCGTTGCCTGCCTGCTCACCGTATTGACCCTGGTACTGTTCCAATAAGCCCATTTCCAGCGATCAACCCAATGATTCGCCGTCTGTTGACAGTCTGTCATCCACTCTAAAGCAGGGCTTCGATTCGATCAATCAGGCGAGACCGGGGTTATCGGAAACATTTCTTAGTTTCGGTGTATTCAGCTTTTTAATTCTCGCCGTTTCTTCGCGACGCAGGTAGTCGGCGACTACATCCCAGATCGGTGCACCGGGTGACTCCGATCCCACGGTTGCCCATCCAGCAACCTTGTAATTCTTTGCCGCATCGATGCGTGTTCCGTCATCGAGTTGCATGTCGGAAATACGCGCTCCTGCACCGGCCTGCGGATCGATACTGTAATCGAGCCCGCCGAGACGAACCATGTCACCTCCCTGCTGGTAGTATGGATCGCTGTTAAACAGGTTATCGGCAACATCCTCGAGAATCAGCTTTATATTCTCTCCCGTCATCTCACGCACGTAGGTTTCAGGATAGGTGATGCAGGTTTGATCCATGACATGTTCCATCGTAATCGCCTGGTCCGGCAACACTGTCGTCCCCCAACGAAATCCGGGGGACAATGAAATTTGTGAGTCACCCTCGATACGCAACGCATCGCAGATGATTTGATCAAAGGTGCCATTGAAGTTGCCGCGCCGATACAAAACATTTTCGGCGAGCGTGAGCTTTTCCTGTAGCTGTGGTAGATAGGGCTTGCGCGCCTGTTCGATATAAGCAGCCATTTCACTGTCAGCATCGAGCAGGTTTGAAAACACCGGTAACAGGTGATAGCGAAAATCGCGCAGCTTCTTGCCCTTGTAATCCATATCCATAACGCCGAGGAACTTGCCGTTTGATCCGGCATTGGTGACGAGGGTTTTGCCACCTGGATTGGAGACCGGGATCGCAGCTGGAACGCCATCATGAGTATGCCCACCGAAAATCGCATCGATACCGCTGACCCTGGATGCCATCTTCAGGTCGACATCCATGCCGTTATGCGAAAGCAGGATCAAGCCATCGGGATTTTCTTCGTCGCGCGCCTGATCGACGATCTCCTGCATGTCGTCCTCGTTGATGCCGAAGGTCCAGTCTGGAATAAATCGCTGCGGATTCGCGATCGGAGTATAAGGAAATGACTGGCCGACGACCGCGATTCTCAGATCGCCCATTTCACGAACGGTATAGGGCTTGAAGACATGTCCACTGTCTTCGTTGAACTCGCCGATATCGGCGAGTTCATAATCGAACAAGGCATCTTCCTTGACCTTGCAATTCTGACTGACGAACTCTCCTTTGAACAGTTCGGCGTTGTCGAGAATCTCGGCCGCCAGGTAAGTGAATTCCCAATGGCCAGTCATAACATCGACACCGAGCAAATTGCAAGCCTCAACCATGTCCCGTCCCCGGGTCCAGAAAGCGGTACCGGAACCCTGCCAGGTATCGCCACCATCGATTAGCAACGAACGCCCCGGTGCATACTCGGCGCGCAGTTTCTGCACCAGGGTCGAGAGGTGGGCAAAACCGCCAACCTTACCGAACATACGGGCCGCTTGTTCAAAGTTCAGATAGGTGTAAGCGTGCTCCTCGATACCGCCGCCGGGAATACCAAACTGCTTCAACAGATTTTTGCCGACCAGGTGTGGCGCCTTGCCCAAAGCGCCGCCAAAACCCAGATTGACGTCGGGTTCACGAAAATATATCGGCTTCAGCTGCGCGTGGCAGTCGGTAAAGTGCAGGATACGAGCGTTACCAAATGCAGGCATATCGTAAAGCCGTGAACCTTCGTCGCCGGTCGACTGCCCGACGCTGGGAAATATCCCGGCGGCACCCGCCAGACCCATCAGCCTGATAAATTCTCTTCGATTCAGGTTCATAACAATTCCCTCAATTAAACAGTTCGGTCAGTTCTATCAAATTTCCAACCACCCGGTCGGGTCCGGACTCACCAATATCCTGGCCATGGTTATATCCATACGGGACACAGACAATTGCGAAACCGGCGGCACGCGCGGCGACAACGTCGTTGCTGGAGTCGCCTACCATCAGACATTTCGCATAATCGAGCATAAAAAAGTCCGCGGCATAATGTAATGGCATCGGATCGGGCTTTTTCCTGGCGGTGGTATCGCCGGCCACGACCAGTTCGAAAAAGGAATCGAGACCCATGGCGGCGATCAACTGCGACGTATAAGGCTCCGGCTTGTTGGTCACGCAAGCCAGGCGTATCTGTAAACGAGATAGATATTGCAGGGTTTCAACGGCACCGGGATAGACTTCGCTACGGTCACTGGCATGGACCGCATAGAGATCGCTGAAAATGGTAAAACCGGCACGAAACAACCCCTCCTCCGGCTCCGCATCCATGTCATTGGTCAATACGCGTTTGACGAAACGCACGATACCATTGCCGACCCAGTTTCTAGCTGAAGCAGGGTCGCGTGCGGGCATTTCCAGCGCACGTAACATTTCGTTACCGCACCAGGCCAGGTCACCAACGCTATCGACCAGAGTTCCATCCAGATCGAACAGTATGAGCTCGATCTGGTCAAAAATGATTTTGCTGCTCACTAAGGAATTATCGGATTGTTTCTGGGAACTTAGCATCGGCATCGATAACGCGTAATCACGAGCAGCAAATGCCCGGCTATACCTTATTGGGTAGCTAAATAAGCCGAGACATTGGCGATATCATCATCGCTAAGACTGGCGGCCATCGGTCCCATGACCGGGCTCTGGCGTTCACCCGAACGCAGCTTGTTAAGCTCAGTAGACAGGAAATCCGCGGGTTTACCGCCGATTACGGGGTAAGTCGGAAGAAGCGGTTTTTTTCCCGAGGCACCATGACAGGCAATGCAACCACGGGTGTTGAATACGGTGGCGCCAGCATCGGCGTCACCCGCCTGCACTGGAGTCTGATTGAGGCTAAACAGCGCCAGGGCGGTCAATATCATTGGTTTTTTCATCATATCTCTCTCAATGTGAGTTTCAGGTTAATTGGCAAACACGCGAAAACTATCAAAAAAGGACAGCTAATGTAATAACCAGATAGCAATATCTAGTATTATTTATTCAATTACCCCGTCAGCGCCGAAAACACTCGTGGCAAACGCTCAGGCAAAGCTCTGATATCGTCAACAATCGAATAGTTGTTGGCTCCGAATATCCGTTCAACATAGTCATCCGCATGCCGATCAAGTGTAAGGCAAAATGTATGAACGCCAGCTGAAGCCAATTCATCGACCGCGTGCTTCGCATCCTGTCGCAAGTATTGTGGATCGCGCTCATCGATATCAGCGGGTTCACCATCGGTAACCAGCAGCACCAGGCGTTTGCGACTGGCCTGCTGAGAAAGATGCCATCCTGCATGACGTAATGCAGCCCCCATTCGAGTCGACATTCCGCCCCGCATCCCTGCCAATCTCGATTTTGCAGTCTCATCATAAGACTCATCAAAATCTTTGAAACGATAGTACCGAACATCATGCCGACCGTCCGAGGCGAAACCATGTACAGCATAATTGTCACCGACCGAATCGACTGCCCATGCGAGTAAACCGATCGCCTCGCGTGTCAATTCCAGGACACTGGGCTGATCCAAATAACCTTCGTCCTGCTCTTTCAATCCACCGATACGATCGTTGGTCGATGCCGACAAGTCCATCAACAACACCATCGACAAATCACGCAGATGGCGGCTTATACGGATATTGACCCGTGGATCAGGCATGATACTGCGCCGAATATCGGTCATCGCGCGCACCGCGGCATCGATATCGAGTTCGTCACCGTCTTCAAAACCTCGCTTGCGCACAATTCCCTGCGGCTGCAGGGCATCGATCAAATAGCGGATGCGACTGGCGATAGGTTTATGTTTCTCGAGGATTCGATCCATCATTTCCGGATCCGCCCTGCCCTGACGTCGCTCGATCACCGTTGTCCATTGGGGCCGGGCGAGTTGTACCTGGTAGTCCCACTCGTCGTAATGAAAGGGTTCCGACAAGGGCTCGACGCCTTCCGACTGGTTGTAACTGACGCCGAGATCTTCGTAGGGAAATAGTTCGGTCGGCAGTACCCACATTTCCTGCGGACTGCCATCTTCGAGCTCGGAGTCGATTTCATTGACGATTTCCATCAAACCGACGCGTTTACGCAAAGTCGGCTGTCGCCAGGACAACCGCTCGTATTCGCTATCCGAACAAGCGTTTGCATCAAAAGCCCACAGGTAGCGGTTGTCATCGCGATACGGGACCGCTAAATCCTGTAGAACACTCGCCGCTGGTAATCGACCAGCCTGTTGAATCAGTTGGTGACATTTAATACCGTACTTCCGTGCAATGCCCGCATTGTTCGGCTCCCGTGACAGCGCCCCTGCGAATGCATCCACGATCCGACAAATCCAGGTATCCGCATCGCGATACCCCGGATCTAGCAGGGCGCGCGCGATACGCAACATTTGCAATTTCACCGGATGCGATTGCGTGGCGTCGATATTGAGGGCGTGCTCGAAGAATCTGAGCCAGAGCCTGCGCAAACCAGGAAATCTCTGGTAGGCGAGGTATTCAATGCGGGCATCTTCGAACAAACCGACGAAACAAACCTGTGTCGGCGAAAGATCATCACCGATCAGGTTTTGCCGGGTGTGCACAATATGCGACGCGGCATGCGCTACCGCGGCTCGATACACATCGATCCCTTCTATGTCGTGAAATCGATCGAAAGCATCCGGCAGTTGCAGCAGATTATCCTCGATGAATGGCTTACTGCCCTGTCGAGTCTCATAGTCATCCGCGGTAGGCCGCATCGGGAACGCCCTGCCCCATAGTGCGCGCAGATAGAAATTCAACTTACGGTGATTGTCGATGAACAAAGTTCCACGCCTTTCGCGCTGCAACACCGACCTCGACGTTTCACTGGCAAGACCGAAGTAGGTGCCCTGCCCGTCGTAGTCACGCTGATAAGCCTGTGCGCCCCATAACGCCCAGCGGCGTAGGCCACCGAGTGTCAGTTTCGACAGTAATTCTTCCAGTACCTCGATCATCGGGCGCAATCCACGAGGTGCTTTTGCCGCCAGCTGATGCAATAACCTGAGGTATGCGCCGAGCAATTGCGCGTCACCCAGCCGGGTTGCGGCGAGCGGCAAATTGGCCAGGATCAGCGTGATGACCGGACCCGAAGTCAATGAAGACAGCTTCATCACGCCTTCGATAACATCTGGCAGCATATCCTCCCCGACTTCCTTGACCACGACCGGCATTTCCTGAACGTAGGTCAGTAACAGATCCGGTCCCTTGCCCAGTGAGGACATGGCCTTGATACCGAGCAGGTAGTTTTCCAGTCCCTGCGGCGACATGATGCGCTGCGCGTCCACATATGAGGCTTCGATCAGCTCACCGCAGTCAGACGCGTCAAGGTCGATACATTGCAGCGTTTCGGCGAGCTCAGCGTGCATGTCCAGTACCTCGGGTAACGTCTACGCCAGCGTAGTCATCCCCGTGAAAGCGGCGGCCCGACGTATCGGGATCTCGAGACGGTGGCGGAGTAGCAAAATCCCGATGCATCAACCCAACGAGTGCCCGGAGGCCACTTGCGCGGGGATGACCCGGTGGACTGTGGATAATGTTTTCCACTGCAACTGGAGCCGTGTCAAAAGTAGGTGTCAACCGCGGCATACAACGTATCGCGCATATCGGGATCGTCACAGAGCGGTGTTATCAGGGCCATACGACAGGCAGCACTGGGCTCGATACCCTGCGCCATCAGTTGCGCCGCATAGATCAACAGGCGTGTAGACATTCCTTCGTCCAGACCATGCCCCTTGAGATTGCGGGAACTGGTCCCGACCTGTACCAGCCTGGTTGCGGTTTGCAGATCAACTGCGCCTTCATGGGCGACGATTTCGGCCTCGATATCGGCTTCCGGATAATCGAAATCGATACCGCCGAAACGCTGTTTGGTCGATTGTTTCAAATCTTTCATCAGCGACTGGTAACCCGGGTTATATGAAATGACGACTTGAAAATCCTCGTGCGCCTTCACCAGTTCACCTTTTTTCTCCAGTGGCAATTCGCGCCGGTGATCGGTGAGCGGGTGAATCACCACGGTGGTATCCTGGCGCGCCTCGACAATCTCGTCGAGATAACAGATGGCACCGATACGGGCGGCGACGGTCAACGGGCCATCCTGCCAACGGGTGCCATTGATATCGAGCAAGTATCGCCCGACCAGATCGGATGCGGTCATATCCTCGGTGCAGGCGACGCTGATCAGCGGTTTTTGCAGTTTCCATGCCATGTATTCGACGAAACGCGATTTGCCGCAACCGGTGGGTCCCTTCAGCATGACCGGCATACGTACCTGATAGGCCGCACTATAGATTTCAACCTCGTCGCTTGTGGCACGATAATAAGGTTCCTGTACCAACAGGTATTGATCACGATCAGATTCGACGATTTGCACTTGACTGGCCTGCCTGGTCATCTGCGGCTCAAATCGCGGTGGCACGATAAATGACCATCGATGCACCGGCGGACTGGGCGTAATTGTCGAATCCAAGCAGGCGTACATGGTTTTGCGGATGCGCTTTGTGGCAAGCCTCGCATTCGGCGATAATGGCCTCGACACTGGCCTCACCAAACATCGGCAGCTTCCACATGTACCAGTAGTTATCCATCGCATTTTCAGGTTCAGTGTGTTCGATACCGGGATTCCATCCCTGCGCAACGATATACTCCACCTGGCGTCTGATCTGCACCTCGTCCATTGCTGGTAAGTAGGAAAATGTTTCAAACTTGCGGCTGGCCGGATCTCTCAGGCTCGACGGGTAATCTTGAATTTCACTCATGTCTTGATCCTCACTTCAATTCATCGCTAGCGGTGCGCAACATCGAGCTTATCGACGGTATCGAACTCAAACTTGATTTCTTTCCAGGTTTCCATCGCGGCCTTCAGTTCGGGGCTCGATTTGGCGGCTTCGCTCAAAATATCCTTGCCTTCCCGCTCCAGTTCACGCCCCTGGTTGCGGGCTTCGACACAGGCTTCGAGCGCAACCCGGTTGGCAGCCGCACCGGCGGCATTGCCCCAGGGATGACCCAGCGTGCCACCCCCAAACTGCAATACGGCGTCGTCGCCGAATATGTTAACCAGCGCCGGCATGTGCCAGACATGGATACCACCTGAGGCAACCGCGAATACACCCGGCATATGACCCCAGTCCTGATCGAAGAAAATACCCCGGCTGCGATCTTCCTTGATGAAGGATTCGCGCAGTAAATCAATCCAGCCCAGCGTCGCCTCGCGGTCGCCTTCGAGCTTGCCGACCACGGTGCCGGTATGCAGATGATCGCCACCCGACAGGCGCAAAATCTTCGCCAACACACGGAAATGGATACCGTGGTGCGGATTACGATCGAGCACAGCGTGCATCGCTCGATGGATGTGCAGCAGCATGCCGTTTTCCTGGCACCATTGCGCCAGCCCGGTATTGGCACAGAACCCACCGGTGATGTAATCGTGCATGATGATCGGCGCACCGAGTTCTTTGGCGTATTCGGCACGTTTGAACATATCCTGCGGCGTCGGCGCGGTAACATTCAGATAATGCCCCTTGCGTTCACCGGTCTCCTGTTCGGCCTTGTGGATAGCTTCCATGACAAAGTCAAAACGATGGTTCCAGCGCATAAAAGGTTGCGAGTTGACATTTTCATCGT
>JAAESG010000551.1 GCA_024229615.1 Gammaproteobacteria bacterium
ATGGAAGTAACGCTGATCGCACCGATAGCGATGGAAGATGGTCTGCGTTTTGCGATCCGTGAAGGCGGACGTACCGTGGGTGCCGGCGTCGTATCCAAGATTATCGAGTAAGCGTTACATTAACATTGCATCAGGGTGGGAGATGGGCTACCATCCCCGCCCTTTGCGTGATGGCAGGAGTGCGCCTGTCACCTGATTAGGACAGTAGCTCAATTGGCAGAGCAGCGGTCTCCAAAACCGCAGCTCGGGGGTTCGATTCCCTCCTGTCCTGCCATTATTGTGGATATTCGAGGTATTACGTGGTCAGCAAGACCGAACAAACAACATCGGCGATCGATACGTTTAAACTAATGACAGCCGTACTGGTGCTTATTGCCGGTGTGGTCGGATTTTATTATTTCGAAGAAGAGTCGCAATTACTGCGTGTGCTGGGAATGCTGGCAGTCGCCGTGGTTGCCTTTTTTATCGCGGCTACCAGTGAACCCGGACGACGTGGTCTTGGTTTCGTCAAGGATGCCCGTGTCGAGGTACGTAAGGTTGTCTGGCCAACTCGGCAGGAAACCTTGCAAACCACGATAGCGGTGTTGTTCATGGTTATCCTGGTCGCAATCATGTTGTGGCTGTTCGATATGTTCCTCGGTTGGGGCGTGAGCAAGTTGTTGACCTGATGCAGAGTGAAGCAATGACTGACGAAGAAGATAAAGTCGCGGTAGCGGAAGAAGTAGTCGAAGACGAAGTCGAGACTGCGGCAACCGAGATCCCTAAGAACAGCAAGCAGCGCTGGTACGTGGTTCACGCCTATTCGGGTTTCGAGTCCTATGTAAAAAAGGTACTCGCAAACCGAATTGAGATGTCCGAGCATACTGACAAGTTCGGTGAAATCCTGGTGCCGACCGAGGAAGTCGTCGAAATGCGCGATGGCAATCGACGCAAGAGCGAACGCAAGTTCTTCCCCGGCTACATGCTGGTGCAAATGGAAATGGACAGTGATACCTGGCACCTGGTGAAGCAGGTGCCCAAGGTGCTTGGTTTTATCGGTGGTACCAGTGACAAGCCGGCCCCGATTACCGAGGCAGAGGCGGACGCTATTCTGAATCGGGTCGAGGAAGGCGTTGATCGACCGCGTCCGAAGGTCTTGTTCGAAGTCGGCGAAGTGGTGCGGGTCAACGACGGTCCATTTAACGATTTCAACGGCGTGGTTGAAGAAGTGAACTACGAAAAGAGCAAAATGCTCGTTTCGGTACAGATTTTTGGTCGTTCCACACCGGTCGAATTGACTTTCGGCCAGGTCGAGAAAGGCTAGCATGTAAGCAGGCTTTCGGTTAGCCGGAAGCCATTGATTTGAAAATTGGGGCACTGCTCCGATAACAAAATTTGGTAGTCATACCCGCTTTCACGGGAATGACGGCAAATTGGTTGTCGGGTTTCAGGTCTCGCGATGGGGAGGATGAACCCGATTCATCCGTTTGCACCCGGGAGATAGTATCGTGGCAAAAAAGATAGAGAACTACATCAAGTTGCAGGTGCCTGCGGGTGCCGCAAATCCGAGCCCACCGGTCGGACCCGCCCTTGGCCAGCATGGCCTCAACATCATGGAATTTTGCAAGGCGTTTAATGCGCAGACCCAGGATGTCGAGAATGGAATGCCGTTACCAGTGATCATTGCGGTTTACTCCGATAAAAGTTTCACCTTTGAAATTAAAACACCACCTGCGGCAGTATTGCTGAGAAAAGCGGCGGGCATTGCCAAGGGTAGTGGAACACCGAATACAGACAAGGTTGGTACGGTTAGTCGGGCGCAGCTCGAGGAAATTGCAACAGCCAAGATGAAAGATTTAAACGCCAACGATATGGATGCGGCAGTGCGCATCATCGCTGGCAGCGCCCGCAGTATGGGTCTCGACGTGGAGGGCGTATAACATGGCCAAGATGTCCAGGCGTATCGCGGAAATTCGCAGCAAGATCGATCGTAATCAGCAGTACCCGATCGATGACGGCCTAGCGCTGTTGAAAGAATGCAGTCGGGTAAAATTTGACGAATCCGTGGATGCATCGATCAATCTCGGCGTCGATCCTCGCAAATCGGATCAAAACGTGCGGGGTTCCAGTGTGTTGCCCAATGGTACCGGCAAGCAGGTGCGTATCGCGGTCTTCACCCAGGGTGAAAATGCTGACAAGGCTACAGCAGCCGGCGCAGACGCGGTCGGTATGCAGGAACTGGCAGATTCAATGAAGGGCGGCGACCTGAATTACGACGTCGTTATTGCCAGTCCGGATGCGATGGGTATCGTCGGCCAACTGGGTCAGATCCTGGGTCCGCGCGGACTGATGCCGAATCCCAAGGTGGGTACGGTTTCACCCGACGTGGCAACTGCGGTACAAAACGCCAAGGCCGGTCAGGTTCGTTACCGAACCGACAAGGGTGGCATTATTCACTGCACTATCGGTAAGGCGAGTTTCGACGTTGCACAGTTACGTGAAAATCTCGAATTTCTGCTGGCTGATCTGAAAAAGGCCAAGCCGAGCTCTTCTAAAGGCGTTTACCTGAAGAAGATTTCGGTTTCGACCACCATGGGTGTAGGTTTTTCAGTGGATCAGGCGTCGTTGACGTCGAAGTGACATCGCCTTAAGGCGATGTCATCCCGGAAAGTGCGCAGCACTTATCCGGGATCTCGTAAAGCCGGTATGCAGCTCAGAGATCTGATACCTGGCAAGAGTTGCGAGATTCCCGCTTGCGCGGCGGTCCGACGTATCGGGATGACGGATAGAGAGGCCGAGCCCGCGTTAGCGGGTTGGGCAGATAGTAAGAATCTTTGAGGCGGTCATATTATTAAGACCACTCGTCAAAGACCGTGGGTGATTGTCATAAGGACAATCTTAATTTCCTGCATAGACGATCTTCTGAGACAGGATTACCTGGTTAAGGAAGTCGTAAAGGAATCGGTAGCGATACCGGACAGGGATAGAGGTCTGGGTGCAAGCCCAGTTATTTTACTTAATCAGGAGAAGTCATATGCCTTTAACTCTCCAGCAAAAGCAGAACGTTGTCAGTGAAGTAGCCGAGGTTGCTGCACAGGCGCACTCTGTCATTGCAGCCGAGTACCAGGGCTTGACTGTTGGCGAGATGACCGCGTTACGCGTTCAGGCTCGGGAGTCGAATGTTCAAATGCGCGTGGTCAAGAATAGTCTTGCCAGGCGTGCCTTTGAGGGTACCGACTACGGCTGTATGAGCGAAGTGTTACAAGGTCAGATGGTTTACGCATTTTCGATGGAAGAGCCAGGCGGTGCCGCCAGGGTTCTGAAGGACTATTCGAAGAAAAACGAGAAACTGGTTGTCAAGTTGATCGCCTTTGGCGGTGAGCTACTGGATCCTTCGGAGATTCAGCGACTGGCCTCGATGCCAACCTACGATCAAGCTATCAGCATGCTGATGGCCGTGATGAAGGCACCGGTCGAGAAGCTGGCCCGCACCATGAACGAGGTGCCCGGCAAGTTAACTCGTACCGTAGCCGCGATTCGCGACCAAAAGTAACTTATTTAATTTCTGTATCAGGAGAAAATCTAATGGCAGTTTCAAAAGAAGATATTCTGGAAACTTTATCTAACATGTCGGTGATGGAAGTCGTCGATTTAATCGCCGCAATGGAAGAGAAATTCGGTGTTTCAGCCGCTGCCGCGGTTGCCGCAGCTCCGGCTGCCGCAGCGGGTAGTGATGATGGCGCTGGTGCCGCGGAAGAGAAGGACGAGTTCGACGTTGTTCTGACTGGTTTTGGCGACAAGAAGGTTGGTGTCATCAAGGCGGTTCGTACAATTACCGGACTGGGATTGAAAGAAGCCAAGGACATGGTTGAGAGTGCACCGACTACCGTTAAGGAAGGTGCTTCCAAAGCCGAATCCGAAGAACTGAAAAAGCAGCTTGAAGAAGCTGGCGGCAGCGTAGAGCTCAAGTAGTTCGCGGCTGTTGGGTACTCGCCTGTATTTCTCGACGGCCCCCGAGTTGGGGAAGGCGAAAACTTGTCGCTATGCGGACGCTTCGACGTGCGCATTAGATAAGCGGCGAGCTATGCAGGCGAGGTGTACCCTTACTTAAAAAGCGAGGGCTGGTGACTGGAAAGTCATCGGCCCGCGCGTCCTTCCCGAGCTGTTGCAACCGTGGAAGTGAGATGAAAACGTTACTAGTGGTGACTATAGATGGCATACTCTTTTACTGAGAAAAAACGTATTCGCAGGGATTTTGGCAAGCGGCCAGCGGTGATCGACGAGCCCTACCTGCTCGCAATTCAGACCGATTCATACAAGCGTTTTATCAATCCCGTTGGGCAGCAGGAAGGCACCGGATTGCAGCGCGCATTCGAATCTATTTTCCCGATTGTCAGTTTCAGTGGAAATGTTGAACTCGAGTATGTCAGTTATCGTATCAGCGACCCGGTTTTCGACGTCAAGGAATGTCAGATCCGCGGTTTGACCTACGCGGCACCGCTGCGTGTTCTGGTGCGCCTGGTGATTTACGACAAGGAAGCCTCGGCCAAAAATCGTTCGGTCAAGGATATCAAGGAACAGGAAGTCTACATGGGTGAAATGCCATTGATGACTGAAAACGGCACCTTTGTCATCAACGGCACCGAGCGAGTTATCGTGTCACAATTGCATCGTTCGCCAGGTGTATTTTTCGATCACGATCGTGGCAAGTCGCATTCTTCGGGCAAGTTGCTGTTTTCTGCGCGCGTTATTCCTTATCGTGGCTCCTGGCTCGATTTTGAATTCGATCCCAAGGATTCATTGTTCGTACGTATCGATCGTCGCCGCAAGCTGCCGGCCAGCATTCTGCTGCGCGCGCTCGGCTTCGACAACGTGCAAATGCTCGATACGTTTTTCGATCATAACGTGTTCAAAATTACCAAGACCGGTGTCAACATGGTACTCGAGGCCGACTGGTTCAAAGGTGAAACTGCGACCTTCGATATCAAGGTCAAAAGCAAGGTGCTGGTACAGCAGGGCCGTCGCATCACCGCGCTGCATATCAAGGAGCTGAAAAGCTCCAAGGTGAAGCAACTGGCGGTACCGGACGATTACCTGATAGGCAAGATACTGGCGCATAACCTGGTCGATGCTGAAACCGGTGAAATTTTCGCCAATGCCAACGATGAAGTCAGCGAAGAATTGCTGGTCATGATTCGCGACAAGGGCATCAAGGAAATCAGCACGATCTTCACCAATGAAGTCGATCGTGGGCCATATATCTCAAATTCCCTGGCGCTTGATCCGACTACTAACGATCTCGAAGCCAAGGTTGAGATTTATCGCATGATGCGTCCGGGTGAGCCACCGACACGTGAATCCGCGGAAAACCTGTTCCAAAACCTGTTTTTTAACGACGAACGCTATGACTTGTCGGAAGTCGGCCGGATGAAGTTCAACCGCCGTCTGGGACGCGAAAGCATTGAGGGCGAGGGCATTTTGTCGACCGAAGATATCGTCGATGTAATGAAGGTTCTCATCGATATTCGTAACGGTAACGGCAATGTCGACGACATCGACCATCTCGGTAATCGTCGCATCCGTAGTGTCGGCGAAATGGCCGAAAATGCGTTTCGTACCGGCATCGTGCGTGTGGAACGCGCGGTTCGCGACCGTCTTGGACTGGTCGAGTCAGAAGGCCTGATGCCACAGGATATTATCAACGCGAAGCCGGTTGCCGCGGCGGTCAAGGAATTCTTTGGCTCAAGCCAGCTGTCGCAATTCATGGATCAGAACAACCCGTTGTCCGAAGTGACCCACAAGCGTCGTGTCTCGGCGCTCGGGCCAGGCGGACTGACACGTGAACGCGCCGGCTTTGAAGTACGTGACGTACACCCGACCCATTACGGTCGAGTATGCCCGATCGAGACCCCTGAGGGACCGAACATCGGTCTGATTAACTCTCTTTCGGTATACGCGCGCACCAATCATTACGGGTTTCTGGAAACTCCATATCGCAAGGTTGTTAATGGCAAGGTCACCGATCAGGTCGAGTACCTGTCGGCGATCGAGGAAAGCCAGTATCAAATAGCACAGGCCAATGTCACGCTCGATAAAAAAGGTGCGATGACCGATGGACTGATTCCCTGTCGTCATCAAAATGAATCCATCCTGTCGACGTCAGACAAAATTGATTTCATGGACGTGTCGCCGAAGCAGATCGTATCTGTGGCAGCCTCGCTGATTCCATTTCTGGAGCACGATGATGCCAACCGCGCATTGATGGGCTCGAACATGCAGCGTCAGGCAGTTCCTTGCCTGCGCGCCGAAAAACCGCTGGTGGGTACCGGTATGGAGCGCGCGGTCGCGGTCGATTCGGGTACTACTGTCAAGGCACAGCGTGGTGGTGTAGTCGATTCGGTCGATGCCAGTCGTGTCGTGATACGGGTTCATGATTCTGAAACTCGTGAAGGCGAACCGGGTGTGGATATTTACAATTTCACCAAGTACACACGCTCCAACCAGAATACCTGTATCAACCAGAAGCCACTGGTCAAGCCGGGTGATGAAATCGAGCATGGTGATGTGCTTGCCGATGGCGCTTCAACAGACCTCGGCGAACTGGCCCTGGGACAAAACATGCAGGTCGCGTTCATGCCCTGGAATGGCTACAACTTCGAGGATTCCATCCTGCTGTCCGAACGCGTGGTTAAGGAAGATCGTTTCACCACTGTGCATATCGAGGAATTGAGCTGTCTCGCACGCGATACCAAGCTCGGAGCGGAAGAGATTACCGCTGACATCCCGAATGTCAGCGAGGGTCTGCTTTCCAAGCTGGATGAATCGGGTGTGGTTTATGTCGGTGCCGAGGTTAAACCGGGCGATATTCTGGTGGGTAAGGTTACCCCCAAGGGCGAAACCCAGTTGACTCCGGAAGAGAAACTGCTGCGTGCGATCTTCGGCGAAAAAGCCTCCGACGTTAAGGATACCTCGCTACGCATGAAGTCGGGAGTTACCGGTACCGTTGTCGATGTTCGCGTATTTACCCGCGATGGTGTTGAAAAAGATGCCCGTGCCCTCGATAACGAGCGAATAGAAATCGATTCACTGAAGAAGGACCTCGACGATCAATTCCGTATCATCGAGGAAAATATTTACCAGCGTGTGGGTCGTTTGATCACCGGTAAAAAAGCCAGTGGCGGTCCGGGTGATATGAAGAAAAACAGCGTGATTAACGCCGACTATCTCGAATCCATCGGTCGCGATCAATGGGCCAAGATCCGCCTCATCGACGACAAGGTTGCCAAGCAACTTGAATCGCTGAACGAACAGCTGGAAGCCCAACGTGCGGATTTCGACAGTCTCTTCGTAGAGAAGAAAAGGAAGGTAACCGCCGGTGATGACCTGAAGCCGGGTGTGCTGAAAATGGTTAAGGTGTATGTCGCGGTCAAACGTCGCATGCAACCTGGTGACAAGATGGCCGGCCGTCATGGTAACAAGGGTGTGGTCTCGATGATTGTGCCCGAGGAAGACATGCCTTATCGCGATGATGGCACTCCGGTAGACGTGGTGCTGAATCCGCTTGGTGTGCCTTCGCGCATGAACGTGGGTCAGATTCTGGAGGCGCATCTTGGATGGGCTGCCGCCGGACTCGGGTTGAAAATCGGCGAGATGATCGATGCCCAGCGCAAGGTTGAGGAATTGAAAACCTTCCTGCGCAAGATTTACAACAACAATTCCGAGAAACTGAGAATTAAGGATCTCACTGACGATGACGTCTGGGAGCTTTGCCAGAACCTGCGCAGAGGTGTACCGATGGCCACGCCGGTATTCGATGGTGCCGAAGAAGAAGAGATCAAGAACATGCTGGCCCTGGCGGAATTGCCGGAAACCGGACAGACCAGGCTTATCGATGGTCGCACCGGCGAAGCATTCGATCGCCCGGTCACCGTGGGCTACATGTATATGCTGAAACTGAATCACCTCGTAGACGACAAGATGCACGCGCGTTCTACCGGTCCCTACAGTCTCGTTACCCAGCAGCCGCTGGGCGGCAAGGCGCAATTCGGTGGTCAGCGTTTCGGTGAAATGGAAGTCTGGGCACTGGAGTCTTATGGCGCCGCTTACACCTTGCAGGAAATGTTGACGGTCAAGTCGGATGACGTAAACGGCCGTAACAAGATGTACAAGAATATCGTTGATGGTGATTTCAGCATGGAGGCGGGAATGCCTGAATCGTTTAACGTGCTACTCAAGGAAATTCGTTCCTTGAGCCTGAACATTGAACTTGAGCAGGAATAACTATGAAAGACTTACTGAATCTATTGAAGAAACAGGGTGCGGACGAAGATTTTGACCACATCCGGGTAGGGCTGGCTTCGCCAGACATGGTGCGTTCCTGGTCTTATGGCGAAGTCAAAAAGCCTGAAACAATTAATTACCGTACCTTCAAACCCGAACGCGACGGTCTGTTCTGCGCCAAGGTCTTCGGTCCAGTCAAGGATTTTGAATGCCTTTGCGGCAAGTACAAGCGCCTCAAGCATCGCGGTGTGGTTTGTGAAAAATGCGGCGTCGAAGTCACCCAGACCAAGGTGCGTCGTGAGCGTATGGGCCATATAGAACTGGCTTGTCCGATTGCGCATATCTGGTTTCTGAAATCGCTACCTTCGCGTATCGGTTTATTGCTGGATATGACTCTGCGCGATATCGAGCGCGTGCTTTACTTCGAAGGCTTTGTGGTGATCGATCCCGGTATGACGACCCTCGAGAAAGGTCAGCTGTTAACCGATGAGGCTTACCTCGAGTCGATCGAGGAATTCGGTGATGATTTCAACGCGAAAATGGGTGCCGAGGCGGTTTACGAACTGCTGAAGGATGTTGACCTCAACCGCGAAGCCCAGGATTTGCGCGAGGAAATCGAAAGCACCAAGTCCGAAACCAAGTTCAAGCGCCTGTCCAAGCGGCTTAAGCTGGTCGAGGCTTTTATCGACTCCGGTAATCGCCCCGAATGGATGGTTATGACCGTATTGCCGGTATTGCCACCTGATCTGCGCCCGCTGGTACCGCTGGATGGAGGTCGATTTGCGACTTCTGATCTGAACGATCTGTACCGCCGCGTCATCAACCGTAACAATCGACTCAAGCGCCTGCTCGAGTTGAACGCGCCGGATATCATCGTACGCAACGAAAAACGTATGTTACAGGAATCGGTAGATGCGCTACTCGACAACGGTCGTCGTGGCCGCGCCATTACCGGCACCAACAAACGTCCTTTGAAATCCCTGTCCGATATGATCAAGGGCAAGCAGGGCCGTTTCCGTCAGAACCTGCTCGGCAAGCGTGTCGATTACTCGGGCCGTTCGGTCATCGTGGTCGGACCGACCCTGAAACTGCATCAATGCGGGCTGCCGAAGAAGATGGCGTTGGAATTGTTCAAGCCGTTTATCTTCAGCAAGTTGCAATTGCGCGGGCTGGCAACCACCATTAAGGCAGCTAAAAAGCTGGTCGAACGCGAAGTCGCGGAAGTCTGGGATATACTCGAAGAAGTTATCCGTGAACACCCGATCATGCTCAATCGTGCGCCGACCCTGCACCGTCTGGGTATCCAGGCTTTCGAGCCGATTTTGATCGAAGGCAAGGCGATTCAATTACACCCGCTGGTCTGTACCGCGTTTAACGCGGACTTTGATGGAGATCAGATGGCGGTACACGTTCCGCTGTCGATTGAGGCACAACTCGAAGTTCGTGCGTTGATGATGTCTTCCAACAATATTTTGTCACCGGCCAACGGTAAGCCGATCATCGTGCCAACCCAGGATATCATTCTCGGTCTTTATTACATGACTCGCGACAAGATTAACGTCGAGGGCGAAGGTATGGTGTTTGCCGATGCCAAGGAAGTATTACGCGCCTACCACAACAAGGTGATCGAACTGCAGGCTTGCATCAAGTGCCGCGTTTCCGAGTACCAGCGTGACGAAGAAGGCCAGCTGATCGAAAACCGCTCGCTGGTCGATACCACGGTCGGACGTGCGATTTTGAGTGAACTGCTGCCCGAAGGTTTGCCGTTCTCACTGATCAACAAAACGCTCGATAAAAAGGCAGTCTCCAAGTTGATCGATGCCTGCTACCGTGAAGTCGGGCTCAAGGACACTGTTATTCTCGCCGACCAGTTGATGTACACCGGTTATCACTATGCGACACGTTCCGGCATTTCGATCGGTGTAAACGATATGATCATACCGACCGAAAAGGTTGATTTGATCAAGGCTGCAGAAGCCGAAATCAAGGATATCGAAAAGCAATGGCAAACTGGTCTGGTGACTTCAGGCGAACGTTATAACAAGGTCGTCGATATCTGGTCTCACGCCAACGATAAGGTCGCGCGTGCGATGATGAATGAAATCGGTAAGGAAACCGTCGTCGATGCGGAGGGCAAGGAAGTCGAGCAGGATTCATTTAATTCGATTTTCGTTATGGCCGATTCCGGCGCGCGAGGTTCCGCAGCACAGATTCGCCAGCTTGCTGGCATGCGTGGTCTGATGGCCAAACCGGATGGGTCTATTATCGAAAACGCGATAACTGCGAACTTCCGTGAAGGTCTGGACGTACTGCAGTACTTTATCTCTACCCATGGTGCTCGAAAGGGTCTCGCCGACACCGCGCTGAAGACCGCGAACTCGGGTTACCTGACGCGCCGCCTGGTCGATGTGTCGCAGGACCTCGTAGTTAACATGGATGACTGCGGTACCGTCGAAGGTATTCGGTTGCGCCCGGTTATCGAGGGTGGCGATATTGTTGTTGATCTGGGTGAGCGGGTGCTCGGTCGAGTCCTGCAACAGGACCTGCAAGACGATAAGGGCAATATCATTATCGCAAATGGCTCCCTTCTCGAAGAGCGTGAAGTTGAAATCATCAGTGAAATCGGTATCGATGAACTGAAAGTACGCTCTCCGGTTACCTGCGAAGCACGTCACGGTATCTGCGTACAGTGTTATGGACGCGAACTGGCACGTGGTCACAAGGTTGGTAAAGGTGAAGCGGTTGGTGTTATCGCCGCACAATCCATCGGTGAGCCCGGAACCCAGCTCACCATGCGTACCTTCCATATCGGTGGTGCCGCGAGCAGTTCGGCTTCGGTTAACAGTATCGAAGTTAAAAACAGTGGCACGGTTCGTTTCCACAATGTCAAGGTCGTACAAAACTCCGCTAAACGTCTGATCGCGGTATCGCGTTCCGGAGAAATCGGCGTGGTTGACGAGATCACGGGTCGTGAAAAGGAACGTTACAAGATTCCGTATGGTTCAGAATTCTCGATCAAGGACGGCGCAAAGGCGACAGCCGGGCAGACCCTGGCAACCTGGGATCCTCACATGCATCCGGTTGTTACCGAGGTGGCCGGTAAGGTCAAGTTCACTGATTTCGTTGAAGCGGTAACGGTACAGCATCGGGTTGACGACATGACGGGTTTGACCACGATTGAGGTCATGGACGATTCGATTCGTTCGAACGCGGGCAAGGAATTGCGTCCGACAGTCGAACTGGTGGATGCCAAGGGCCAGGTTTTGTGTTACGCCGGAACCAATATTCCGGTGCATTACATGCTGCCGGGCGGTGCATTTGTCAATGTCGAGGATGGTGCCAAGATCAAGGTGGGTGACGTACTTGCAAAAATCCCGCAGGAATCTTCCAAGAACCGCGATATCACGGGTGGTTTGCCACGGGTTGCCGACCTGTTTGAGGCGCGCAAGCCGAAGGAGCCGGCTATCCTGAGTGAAATGACCGGCACCATATCTTTCGGTAAGGAAACCAAGGGCAAGAAGCGCCTGGTGGTTACCGATAGTGAAAATGAGTCGATCGAAACGCTGATCCCGAAGTTTCGTCATATCAACGTGTTTGAAGGAGAACATGTCGAGAAGGGCGAAACCCTGGTTGATGGCGAGCTTGATTCGCACGATATCGTGCGAATCAAGGGCGTTCGTGATCTGACCAATTACATGGTCAACGAAGTTCAGGATGTGTATCGCCTGCAAGGTGTACAGATCAACGACAAGCACATCGAGGTCATCGTAAGGCAGATGCTGCGTAAGGTTACTATCGTCAATGGCGGCGATACACGACTGCTGCGTGGCGATCAGGTTGACAAGGCGCGCGTGCTCGATACCAACGACAAGGCGATTGCAATGAACAAGAAGCCGGCGACTTACATGCAGGATCTTCTGGGTATTACCAAGGCTTCGCTGGTCACCGAGTCGTTTATTTCAGCCGCCTCTTTCCAGGAAACCACGCGCGTGCTGACCGAGGCCGCCGTCAAGGGTGCCAAGGACGATTTACGCGGCCTCAAGGAAAATGTCATCGTGGGTCGTTTGATTCCTGCCGGAACCGGGCAGACTTACCACGAAGAGCGTCGCCGCAAGCGCCTGCAGCCCGCCATGCCGGTTATGCCGGAGATGGATGAGCTCGAATCTGCGCTCGAAGGCGTCGCCGAAGCGGCGGCGGAAGCTGCCTCTGAGGAAACCGCGGTATCCGATTAGATCCCATAATAAGCGGTTGACAGGCGGCGGATTCACACCTAAAATTCCGCCTCCCATAATAGCAGGCTATACGTAATGTATAGCCTGCTGTTCGTTCGGAACCTGGAATTAGTTGGGCCTCTGGTTGTTTCACGCAGAATTGCCAGAGGATGAAAAAACAAGAACGATATTTTTGTTTTTGCTTCGTAATCAACAGCTTGCCGGCTGCTGAATGCGGTGGTACACCTCTGTACCGTAAAAGCTCTGGAATAGTTTCGGAGTTTTATAAACAGATTGCTCTTAGGAGAGTTGTATAGATGGCAACAGTTAACCAGCTGGTACGTAAACCGCGCCAGTCAAAGCGGACCAAAAGCAACGTACCCGCACTGGAAGCTTCACCGCAAAAGCGTGGGGTATGCACCCGTGTGTATACCACGACGCCGAAAAAGCCTAATTCCGCATTACGCAAGGTGGCGCGTGTGCGTCTGACGACTGGTTACGAAGTCGCCTCTTACATCGGTGGTGAAGGCCACAACCTGCAGGAGCACTCAGTGGTGCTAGTACGCGGCGGTCGTGTCAAAGACTTGCCGGGTGTGCGCTATCACGTGGTACGCGGCAGTCTCGATACCCAGGGGGTACCGGATCGTCGTCAAGGCCGTTCAAAATATGGCGCCAAGCGCCCCAAGTCATAAGTCCTAAGGTAGCGAGATGCCAAGACGTAGAGAAGTCCCGAAAAGAGTCATTCTGCCAGATCCCAAGTTTCACGACCTGCAGATAGCCAAATTTATCAACATGATCATGCGCAACGGCAAGAAGTCGACCGCGGAAAAGATCATGTATTTCGCGCTCGACAATATTTCCGGCAAGAGCAGCATGGATTCAGTCGAGCTGATGGAAAAGGCGCTTGAGAATGTGCGTCCGATGGTTGAGGTTAAATCACGCCGGGTCGGTGGCGCGACCTACCAGGTGCCGGTTGAAGTACGTGCCTCGCGGCGCAATACACTGGCAATGCGCTGGCTCATCGAAGCCGCGCAAAAGCGTGGCGAAAAGACGATGGCGCAGAAGCTGGCAGGTGAACTGCTCGATGCGTCGGAGAACAAGGGTACCGCTGTTAAAAAGCGTGAAGATACGCACCGCATGGCAGAAGCGAACAAGGCATTTGCTCACTTCCGCTGGTAAGGTCTTCTTGCCCAGTAATTAACATCTGACAAATAAGGAACTAACGGTGGCTCGTACGACACCGATAACGCAGTATCGAAACATTGGTATTATTGCCCATATCGATGCGGGCAAGACCACCACCACGGAACGGATACTGTTTTATACCGGTGTCTCGTACAAGATCGGCGAGGTGCACGACGGCGCTGCCGTAATGGACTGGATGGAACAGGAACAGGAGCGGGGTATTACCATCACCTCGGCTGCTACGACCTGTTTCTGGAAGGGCATGGACCAGAGCTTCGATGAGCATCGGATCAATATCATCGATACGCCCGGTCACGTGGATTTCACCATCGAGGTGGAGCGTTCGTTACGTGTTCTCGATGGTGCCTGTGCGGTGTTTGATGCGGTCGGAGGCGTAGAGCCTCAGTCTGAAACAGTCTGGCGCCAGGCGAACAAGTATCATGTGCCACGCATGGTGTTTGTCAACAAGATGGATCGGGCCGGTGCTGATTTTTTACGCGTGGTCGCACAGATTCGTGAGCGACTGGGCTGTAACCCGGTACCTACCCAGTTGAATATTGGGGCCGAGGAAAATTTTCGTGGTGTGGTCGACCTGATAAAGATGGAGGCGATCATCTGGGACGAGTCCAATATGGGCACGACCTACGAGCAACAGGAGATACCGGCAGAAATGCTGGCCGAGTGCGAGTCCTGGCGCGAAAAACTGGTAGAAGCTGCGGCCGAAGCCAATGACGAATTGATGGACAAGTACCTCGAAGGTGGTGACCTCAGTGAAGAGGAAATTCACCAGGGCTTGCGAATCAGAACCCTGGCCGGGGAAGTTGTCCCGGCGCTGTGTGGTTCGGCGTTCAAGAACAAGGGCGTGCAGGCGATGCTCGACGCGGTAGTGCGCTATATGCCATCGCCGCTGGATGTGCCGGCGATCAAGGGTATCAACAGCGAAGGCGAATACGAAGGCGAACGCCCAGCTGACGATAACGCACCGTTTGCGGCGCTGGCGTTTAAGATTGCGACCGACCCGTTTGTCGGTAACCTGACTTTCTTCCGGGTATACTCGGGGGTTCTGAAAGCCGGTGACGCGGTCTACAACTCGGTGCGCGGTAAGAAGGAGCGTATCGGTCGAGTGTTGCAGATGCATGCAAACTCGCGCGAGGAGTTGAAAGAAGTTCGGGCTGGCGATATCGCCGCTGCAGTAGGCCTGAAAGATGTAGGTACAGGTGACACCCTGTGCGAATTCAGCGACAAGATCATGCTGGAGCGCATGGAGTTTCCGGATCCGGTGATTTCGGTGGCGGTTGAACCGAAAACCATATCGGATCAGGAAAAGATGGGTATAGCGCTTGGCAAGCTGGCCAGGGAAGACCCGTCGTTTAGAGTTCGCACCGATGAGGAATCGGGGCAGACGATTATTTCGGGCATGGGTGAATTGCATCTCGATATCATCGTCGATCGCATGAAACGGGAATTTAGCGTGGAAGCCAATATCGGCAAGCCACAGGTTGCGTTCAGGGAAACGATTCGCAAAACGGTCGAGCAGGAAGGCAAGTTTGTACGACAGACCGGTGGGCGCGGCATGTATGGTCACGTCTGGTTGAAGCTGGAGCCGCTTGCGGGTGGCTCGGGCTATGAATTTGAGAATGCCATTGTCGGCGGTGTGGTGCCACGTGAATATATTACCGCGGTCGACAAGGGTGTACAGGAGCAGTTGGAGAACGGTGTCATAGCCGGATTCCCGCTGGTAGATGTCAAGGTGACGCTGTATGACGGTTCGTACCACGATGTTGACTCCAACGAGATGGCGTTCAAGATTGCCGGCTCGATGGCATTGCGTGAAGGTGCGTTGGAAGCCAGTCCGGTATTGCTTGAGCCGGTGATGAAAGTGGAAGTGGTAACACCCGAGGATTACATGGGTGACGTCATGGGTGACTTGAATCGTCGACGCGGCATTGTTGCCGGGATGGAAGATTCGGTTTCGGGCAAGATTATTCGTGCCTCGGTACCGTTGGCCGAAATGTTCGGTTATTCGACCGATTTGCGCTCGGCGACCCAGGGGCGCGCGACCTACTCGATGGAATTCGAGAAGTATGACGAGGCGCCAAAGAATATTGCCGATTCGATCATAAAGAGCGGCAGTTGACGCCGTAGGCGTCATCAGTAAGGTGGACAGTTAGTATCGTCATCCCCGCGTAAGGAGACTGTGCGACCCGGCGGGAATCTCGAAAAAGAGGCGATGCAGGTATTCTGGCCCGGTTGCAAGGCCCCGGATAATTGCTGCGCAATTTCCGGGATGACGTTTGATGTGTGAGGTAATTTATGAAATTCGTAAAATGAATTTCATAAATTACCTCCAGCTAGTGGAAAGGTTTTATTGTGTTAACAGGGCTGTGATCAGCCGAAAAGAGTGAGAGAAGACAGATGTCAAAAGCAAAATTCGAGAGAAACAAGCCCCACGTAAACGTGGGTACTATCGGTCACGTTGA
>JAAESG010000552.1 GCA_024229615.1 Gammaproteobacteria bacterium
CCTTTCATACCCTCGAAACGCGTCAGCGCATTGCAGAATTCGACCCGGCAGATGATTTCCAGGCCGCGCATACGGCCCGTACCATTGATCCCAGATTATTGGGGATCGCACTGGATCGAATACTGCCAGAACAACGCAACCTGGTCTACGATGCGGGTAATTTTCTCGGCATCGTACCTTACATTTCGGTACCAGGCCCGGATCAATTCAAGTTCACTACAAATTTTGCGTCGATCGGCCTCGGCTTTGGAACGGCGTTGGGTGTCGCCCGTGCACGACCTGATAGCACGACCGTGCTGATTGTGGGTGATGGCGGATTTCTAATGACCATCAGTGAACTGGAAACGGTTGTTCGCGAAGATCTGCCGTTGATTATCGTAGTGATGAACGATTGTGCCTATGGTGCCGAGTTGCACTTTTTAAAGATGCACCAGCGTCCAGTTGGACTGTCGGTATTTCCGGATCTGGACTTTGCGCCCATCGCGGAAGGGTTTGCTTTTGAGGCCTTTACGATCCGGACTATGGATGACCTAGAGCAGGCAGCGCCCTCCATACGTTCACCAGAAGGACCTATACTACTCGACTGCAAGATCAATGCGGATATTGCAGGGTCATTTATGAGCGAACTGGCAGCGTTTGAGGGAGGCGAAGACTGACCCTACTTGCGCTGCCATTGTTACGAGGCGACCCCGCACCTCGTTGAAGTACTGGCCCGGCAGGTTAGTCGGAAACTCCGGCCGGAAAACACGCGGAATCAACCATACAGGTACAAATACCCGGCCAAGGGCCAGTACAGGCCGGGCGACCGGTTATCGCCAGAATGTCTGGTTGTAGGCAAGCCAGGTCTGAATTTTCAGCGGCGACTGAAACCGACTCGGCGGTTCTATACCGATGTCCCGCAGCAGGTGATCGGGTAGTGACCGAATCAGTTCACCTTGGTGCCTATGGGCACGAATTACGCGATACTTGTTAACGGGGTTCACCCATAACGCGTTTAGTACGTGACCGGCAGTGCGGCCCAACTGACAGATGAACTGGCGCATTGCTTGGGCCTGGGCTTGCCGGCCGCGCCGCATGACGATGTCGTAGTCGAGGATACTGAATTCTTTTGAATCCAGTACGGTCAGCAGTGCCGCCTCAGATCCTTTGAGGACGTGATCATCGTTTGCGAGGGTCCATTTTGCGACCGTTTGGTCAAGGTGTCGGGGAGGTGATTTAGACATATTAGAATTATTAATCCTGAAAAATGAGAGCGAAAAGACGTGCGCAACTAAAGCGGCGCGTAATTTATTGGATTAATAGCGTGCCGACAAACGATATATTCTTTGTTTATTGTTATAAAAACTAAATTGAATGAAGATCGATTATGGCAATGTACGGCCCGACGCCACGGTCGAGTCGCGTGATGACTCCCCGCGAATTCAGGACAACCCGGGGCAGGGCATGGGTCTGGATCCGGGGGGTAGTGATTGGCCTATTGACGCCAGGGGGCTTTTGCGAACAGACAAAGGAAGTCCAGTGCCAGTGTTGCCCCGGCTAACGCGGTAATCTCAGCGTGGTCGTAAGGCGGTGCCACTTCCACCAGGTCCGCTCCCACGATGTTGATACCTGCTAAGCCTTTCACAATTTCCCTCGCCTGGCTGGTGGTGAGTCCACCACAGACGGGGGTACCGGTACCCGGAGCATAGGCCGGATCCAGGCAGTCGATGTCAAAAGTCAGGTAGGTTTTGTTGTCTCCGACGATTTTGCGGATTTGTTCGATTGCGGCATCCGTCCCGTGACGTTGTATC
>JAAESG010000553.1 GCA_024229615.1 Gammaproteobacteria bacterium
AACTGTCCGGGGGGCAGCAGCAGCGTATCGCCCTGGCGCGGGCGATTGTCATCGAACCGGACGTCCTGCTGATGGATGAACCGCTGTCGGCTCTGGACGAGAATCTTCGCGAAGAGATGCGCATGGAGGTCAGCAACCTGCAGGAAATGCTGGGGATCACCAGTATCTTCGTCACCCATGATCAGCGCGAGGCGCTGACCATGTCGGACAGCATCGTGGTCATGAAAGACGGCCGCAAACAGCAAGAGGGTCCCCCCGAGCAGGTATACGACACCCCCAGCAGTCATTTTGTGGCCGATTTTATCGGTCACTCCAATTTCTTTAAAGGTCAAATCAAGCAAGGAGACGAGGGGCAGGTGGTGGTCGCCCTCGATGATGGGTTCGAATTGAAAGTCACACAATCCGGCGATTGGCGAGAAGGCCAACGCGTCGAAGTGGTCACCCGCGCCCAGAAGTTCCATCTGACGCCCAGGGAACAACCGTTGAGCGAAACCGCCGAAAATCATTTTCAGGGCCGAATCAAGGACCGAAGCTATATGGGGGGTGAGGTGCGCTATTTTGTGGAGTTGGAAACCGGCACCGTCATCCACGTCATCGGCGGCGTCAAGGACATGCTCTTCCGGCGCGCAGATGAGGTGTTGGTTCAAGTGTTCGCCAAAGACTGCCGAATTTTGGCACTGGAATAAAAACAACAAAACCCGAGTGCACGGCGCCATTCGGCTGTTTTTTTAATCCACAGATTTCGCAGATTACACGGATTACTCTAATCACTTTAAG
>JAAESG010000554.1 GCA_024229615.1 Gammaproteobacteria bacterium
ATAAAGATATTCTGTCTCAACACCCGCACCAATCAGCGCATCTCGCTGTAAATCAAGTGCTTGCGAACCATCAGCTTTTGAGACCCGCATATAGCCAATCAACATCCGGCAAGTTCCTAGAGGTTGTCATTTAAACGATCGATTACGTGACACTAGCAATAGAGCGGTAGTTGCACGCTATTATAGTCACTTATCTTGTCACATAATTAACATACTATAAACCTTCGGTATGGTATTTATGTGACAATGACCATATTGCGAACAGAAGTTTGGTCTTATGTCGATAGGTTTTCTGACCGATGCCCAGCGCGAGCGACTGAATCGATTTCCGGATGACGTCCCGCGCGACGATCTAAGCGCTTACTTCACGCTATCCGAGGCTGACATTAAGGAAATCAACCACCAGCGCCATGAGCATACCCGCTTAGGATTTGCAGTACAGCTCTGCACCTTGCGGTATCTGGGCTTTGCTCCCGATAATCTGAGCACGGTGTCCCCAACGGTCGTCGATTTTATCGCCCACCAGCTTGATCTAACGCCAGCAGCGATCCAAGAGTATGGTCGACGTATCCATACCCGCACCGATCATTTCTTACGCGTACAGTCATATCTGGGATTTCGCAAAGCAACGACTGTCGATCTTGAGGAGTTGACACTCTGGTTGGTTCAACGGGCTCTGGAGCATGATAAACCGACACTGCTTCTGCAATTGGCTTGTGAACACCTGCATCGCCAGCAGATTGTACGCCCTGGTATCTCACGTTTGGAGCGCGTCGTCTCAACCGCTCGCCAGCAAGCACAAACAGAAACCTATCGATTGTTAATACCGATACTGACCTCGAGCCGCCGGCACTGGCTCGATGCGTTATTGGAACCTGAAGCCGAAACCGGTCGCACGCGATTAGTCTGGTTACGCGCCACGGCAACGGCCGCCAGTGCACAGCAGATACTGACGGTGCTGCAGAAGATCGCATTTCTCCAGGAAAACGGAGTGGCGGATTGGGATGTGTCGAAGCTCAATCCGAACCGGCTCAAATTTCTCGCTCAGATTGGCCGCAAGGCCAATAACCAGACGTTGCAACGCCATACGAGAAAACGGCGTTACCCGATTCTGGTGGCTTTTCTCAAGCAGGCGCTGCAGACGCTGACCGATGAAGTGATTGAGATGTACGACCAGTGTCTTTGGGATTGCTATACCGACGCCAAAAACGAGCTGAAAGAAGTGCAACAGCGCGCAGCTCGGACCGTCAATGAGAAGCTGCGCTTGTTCCGTAGCCTGGGCCAGATTTTATTGGACTCTGAGGTAGAAGATACGGCGGTTCGGACAATGAGTTTTCGCCAGGTACCCAAGACCACTTTGCGGACTGTGCTAACTGAAATGGAGCAGCTGATTCGTCCCAAAAACGATGCGTATGTCGATTTCTTCGGTAAACGTTACAGTTATATTCGCCAATTCGCGCCTACATTTTTTGTGCATCTTGAATTCCGCTCCAGCCGCGACAACGACCCTTTGCTGCAGGCTATCGCATTGCTTCGCGAATTAGATGCCGGAAAACCGCGTCAACCGATACCGAGCCATGCCCCGTTGAGTTTTGTTCCAAGCGCTTGGCGGCCTTATGTCATCGACAAAGAGGGCAACATCAGCCGGCGCTATTATGAACTCTGCGTATTGTGGGTGTTACGACAGGCTCTGCGTGGTGGTAACCTCTGGGTGGAAAACAGTCGTCGCTACGCTGACCCGGAAACCTATTTGATTCCCGCCGAGCAATGGCCGAAGTGGCGCGCCGAAGTGTGCGTGCAAACGGGCACACCGGCTAACGGCGAGCAACGCCTAGCCGAACGCAAAGCTGAGATTGAGCGGCTCATGACCGAGGTTAATCGGCAACTATCCCGCCGCGGCGGGCCACTTCGCCTTGAGCAGGGCAAGATCGTATTAACCCCCTTCGAGGCAGAGGGTCGACCAGCCAGCGCAGACGCTTTGGCCGATGCTATCAATGAGCGACTGCCACGGGTCGATATCACCGATATCCTGATCGAAGTCGATTCCTGGGTAAAGTTCTCCAAGCATTTCAAGCACGCCAGCGGCGGCGAGAGCTGCAGCGAGGATTCTTTACTATATCTCTATGCCTGTTTGCTTGCCCAGGCAGGTAATTTCGGTCTTGCCCAGATGGCCGATAGCAGCAATATTCCTTACCATCGGCTGGTCTGGTTCAATACCTGGCACATACGCGAGAACACCTTGCGCGATGCGTATACCGCGATGGTGAATTACCATTACCATCTTCCATTAAGCCAAGTCTGGGGCGATGGCATGTTGTCATCCTCAGACGGCCAGCGCTTTCCCGTCGCCGGCAAAATTCGGATGGCTAGATCGTTGCCGCGCTATTTCGGCTACGGCCAAGGAGTGACTTTTTACAGCTGGAGTTCCGATCAGCTTTCGCAATATGGCACCAAGCCCGCATCGTCGACGATCCGCGATTCGACCTATGTGCTCGATGAGATTCTCAACAATGAGACCGAACTGCCGATCCTTGAGCACACAACGGATACCGCGGGCTTTACGGATTTGATCTGTGCGCTTTTTGACCTCCTGGGGTTGCGCTTCTCACCACGCTTGCGCGACGTGGGCTCATTGCAGCTTTATCGGTTTGAATCCATCGATATGGAACGCTTCTCTAAGCTCAAGGACCAGATCAAAGGTCTGCTAGACGATCAGCGTGTCTTGGGATGGTGGGACGATATGCTGCGCCTCGCCGGTTCCCTCAAGTTGGGTTGGGTCACCGCATCGCTGTTTGTGCAAAAACTACAGGCTTTTCCACAACAGAATAAGCTCACGCAGGCATTGCAGGAATATGGCCGTTTACTGCGTACGATTCATATTCTGCATTGGTACGCCGATGAAGCAGAACGCCGCCGCATCAATCTTCAGCTCAATAAAGGTGAAGCGCTACATTCATTACGGGCCGCTATCACCGTGGCCAACAAAGGCGTGCTCCGACGTAAACAAGAAGAAGCGTTAACCCATCAAGCCGGTTGTCTGAACTTGGTGACCAATGCGGTAATCATCTGGAACACAGTTTATATGGCCAAAGCCATCGAACAGCTCAAGAAAGAAGGCTACCCTGTACAAGATAGCGATTTGCTTCATATCTGGCCGACCCGCCACCGGCACGTCAATTTTCTGGGTCAGTATCACTTTAACATTGAGGAAGCCCAACAGCGGGAGGGTTTGCGCAGTCTACGTACGCCAGACATACTGTCACCGCTACCGCCAAAAATTTCGCTTATGAAAAGTCCAGTTTTATGACAAGTCATTGATCAACGAAGCCGATAGAATGGGGCTTTCCGACCTCAAACACTTTTCATAATTATTGCTCACGCAAAGACGCGATCAACCGATCAGGTGCTGTAAATTGCCCTCAGCGCAGCGATGATAGTGCTAATATTTCGAAATTCACAAGCTTCTCTCGCTTTGGGAGCAGCAGTTTTATGATAAGTAAATTCGGGACTGAGTTATAAAAAAGATATTTCTATCAGAGCATTACTGCTATCCAGCAACCTATCCTTTTCATAACTCAGAACTTTTCATAAGCGAAATAATGAAAAATTTTTCATTATTTCGTCACTTCTATAAATACCCCGAGATGGACGCTGTTGTCGAGCCGGTAGCATTTCGTTGGCGAGCCACTACAGCTACGGGATTCGTTCGGATAAGCGCGGGATAGCTTGATTTCACAATCAGCACCCAAAAACGGAGGGTTTCGAGGCATTTCGAATGGCCGAAAACGGGTACTGCCCAGATTCATGCTCATGCCGAGCTCGGCATGAACACCGTCATGGCGAGTTCAGGATCATGTTGATTAAGCAGCTTGGCTACAAGCTAACCGTAGAGAATTTCAACCTTTTTCATACAAGCTACTCGACATGATCCGGGGATCTTTTCAGCCCGAATTTTTTCGACCGATAGATCGAAAACTGAGTAGAGTAACGTTTTTACATCGATTAATTCCGCAATTCGGCTGGTTTGGCGGCTTTTTATCTCTTCCGACGAATCCCGATCATGCCAAGTACAACAGCTTAGGAAGCCAGGAATTAACAGGATTTTCAAGATTTACTCCGCATGATCCGGTACTTGTGATGATCGTGCTCATGGCGTGTACGGCATGAGGGCAAATCTTGGCAGTACCCGAATAGGGCACGAGGTGGTGCAACAATGGAGATGGGCGATTTGAAAATGAGAGAGATAACATGTTAGCAGTTGGACATGAATGAATTAAAAGCATTCTTTACTGAACTGAT
>JAAESG010000555.1 GCA_024229615.1 Gammaproteobacteria bacterium
AAAATTCTGTTAGGACGGATGAGAAGAATGCTCAATTCTGATGGTCGAATTGTTATTGATGTTGCTGGATTAGGTCTTATGAAAAATAAGGAAACAGTAACTTTGATTGAAGATAAGTTGATGGGTGGGTTCTGGGCTGAACGAGACTATGTTGGTATTCAGAAATCATTCTTATACCCAGAAGAAAACCTTTCGCTTGATCGATATGTAATCATTGAGCCTGGCGAAACATGGCAAATTTATAACTGGTTTCAATATTTTACACCAGAAAGTATAGAAGCCGAGTTAGAAGTAGCTGGTTTTTCAGTTACTCAAATGGTTGGTGACTTGACTGGTGAGAAATTGAAAGAGGATGGAGACTTGATAGGCATTATCGCTAGTTCGTTATAGATGAATAGGCTGGATGTTCACAATAGTGAGCATCCAGTTATTGTTAATTAGACAAGAATCCGCTGTGGGCACATTCCAACCAGGCTCACCGTCATCGCATACGGGCGGGGATGAAGCGCGTCATCAGGCTGGTGGCCAGCATCCCGAACCCGGTGAAGATAAATACAGCTGGCAGCGGGAAGATGGCTAGCACGCCCGAATAAACGCCCGGAAAGGCCAGGCTCGAGACGGAGCGATAACTGCCGAACACGGTGGCCATTTCGGAGCGCTCCCATGATCGCACGGCACGGTAAAACAGCGTGTTCCCCACCGAATCGCACAGCACGGCAAACATCGCCGCCAGCAACACCAGTGCAACGGCCAGGTAGGGTATGCTCATGGAGGCACCGAGTCCGACGGTCACCAGGCCGGCGCCGGCATAACCCACCAGCAACACCCGTCGAATGCCGTAGCGCTGAATTGTGCCACGCAGCAATGGTGTCACCATCACGAAACTGGTGGCGAACGACACCAACGCACCGCCCATAGTCTCCCCGAGACCCACGGTGACACAGAAGATCGGCACATAGATGAAGTACATGGTCCACCAGCCAGAGCGCATCGCTGATAACAAGTAAACCAGCGTCATGCGCGGCTGCGCAAAAAACCGTGGAAGGTAGCGAATCGGGTTGGTCACGGCAACGCGTTTGTTGCCAAGCGCCGGATTGTCGGAGAGCCGCAGGTAGAAAAAATAGGCACCGAGCAGCAAGACGATGACAGCACCGACCAGAAACGGTACAGCCGGGTTCACCGCGTTGCGCAGATAAACCCCGAGAAACGGACCGACGCTCCAGGAGAAGGCGAGGAAGAACATGCGTACTGGCTCGTAGCGGCCAAAGTCCTGGCGGCGCACGTGCTCCATCAGATAAAGGTTGAGCGTTACATCGATGCAGGAAGCAGCGAATAAATGCAACGCCATGCCAGCGCAGAATGCCCACAGTTCGCCGTGCACGAAAAGCAGCATGCTGGCCACGCCGGAGACGATGCCGAGCGTGAAGGTGCCACGCCGGCTCAGGCGACTCACCAGCCAGGGCACAGTCAGGCTCATGCCGACGCCCAGAACCCCGAGCACGAAGAAGAAAATACTGACGTCCTGGGCCGAACCGAAACGCTCTAGTGCCATCAGCGGCACCACGGTCACGATGATGGATCGATACAGCGGCTCCAGGGTAAACAGGACAGAAAACGCCGATGTTGTCGGACGGCTCAGCGCACCCGTCAAGACCGTGAGATTAACTGTTCGCATTGCATTCTCGATCAGTGTGTTGCAGGCCGAAAGTAGCTGCCATCATTGCCGGCGGGTTCCGAGATCAGACTTTTGATTTTGAATTCCGGCGGTCAAAATCAACGATCTGACCCTGTTTTCACTTCGACTTCCACGGTTTCAGGCACGATGCCAGGGTTGCCAGGGGCAAAACTCGCCTCTACGGTTGGCTTGATGCTCTGGCGGGCGTTGGCGATTTCACGAAAGGCAATATAGACACCCGAGACAATGATCATCGCCATGCCGACCAGGGTGTTCCAGGCCGGCACTTCGTCGAAAACCAGAAAACCCAGCAACGCCGCCATTGGCAGGTAAGCGTATTCGAAGGGTGCGACGGCACCGACGTCAGCGATCTGGTAGGCCCGTGACAACAGCGTCCATCCCACCATACCGATGGCGCCCAGCAGGGCGAGCCAGGGCAAGATGCCGAACGAAAAGGCCTCCCAGCTCCACTGCAGGTGTGTGGCCTGTGCACCAATATCGAACAGAGCGTTGAGCGACCACCCCAGCGGCAATACGATCAACCCGGCGAGAATGATGGTATAGGCGCCGGCCACCATCGCGGTGTCGCGGTCGCCGATACGTCGCGCCAGCATCTGCGAGGTGGCATAGGAACAGGCGCAGATCAGCGGCAGCACCGAGACCCACTGAAACGAATCCGCACCCGGTTTCATCGCGATAATTACACCAACGAAGCCCAGCACCAGAGCGCTGATTCGATGGATGCCGATACGTTCCTTCAGAAACACGGCGGCGAATACAGCCGTGATTAACGGAGCGGCGAAAAAAATCGTCGTCACAGCCGCCAGAGTCATGAAGGGAAACGCGGTGTAATAGAGCGAGAAGCCAAAGGCGAACAGCAGGGCCCGGGTGACGTGCAGCGGCCACAAGGGGGTAAGAACCCGGTGTGGCGGCCCGAGATACAGAATCAACGGCACCATGATCAGGGAGCAGACGACCGCCCGCACTAACAACAAAGGCCAGATCGGAAATGCGCCCAGCAAGGACTTCATCATCGCATCCTGGAACACAAATAGTGTCATGCCCAGCATAATGGCGATAATGCCCTGCGTCGTGCGGTTAGCCGGCACTTCCGGCGTGGTTACAACGGTGCTCAACTTTACTCCCGGGTGTCTTGCCTTGAAACGGCGTACAGCAAAACGTGGGAGCTATTAATACACGAATAAAAAGATTTCACCAAACGAAGAAATCGATTGATGATATCGGACTTTTGACATTCCAGATAAGGGAACCCTGGATAGGTCCTTTATGGGTCGGTCGGGATATTTGCAGGTGGTTACAGCCCGCTCAAATTTATGGATAAATATGAATTCGACATAATAAAAGCGTTATATCGGGAACTACCCATGTATTGGACATAACGAACAAGGATAGCGAAAGGTAATATCATTCGCCAGATATGCTCTACGAAACCGGATAAAAGCAGGCAACCTCAACCTGGTCTAATTTCTCCAACCCAGGTTCGTCCTGCCTGCATTTATCCTGCACACACGGACACCGGGGTGCAAATGCACAACCCGGTGGCGGCGCCAAAGGCGATGGTGGCTCTCCGCTCAGGCGAATTCGCTCCCTACGTCTTTTCGGGTCGGCAATTGGCGTGGCCGAAAATAGCGCCTGTGTATAAGGGTGTTTGGGGCTTACGAAAATCTCTTCCGAAGAACCGGCTTCGGTCACCAGCTAATTACCAAAATCTTTGCAGGCCAGGTGTGGACATTCATGACACCTTAAACGCTCCTGCTAAATGGTCTCTGATCGGCAGGTAGTAAACGTTCAGACCCCAGTA
>JAAESG010000556.1 GCA_024229615.1 Gammaproteobacteria bacterium
ATGCTGAAGTCGAGCGTATGAAGGAGCAGTTGGAAGCTGAAAATAGCTACCTGCAGGAAGAAATTAAGGTCGATAATGATTTTGCCGGGCTCGTTGGGCAAAGCCCGGCGATTCAGCAAATCTTAAACCAGGTTGACCTGGTTGCTCCAACCGACGCCAGTGTCCTCATAACCGGGGAATCGGGTACTGGCAAGGAGCTGGTTGCCCGGGCAATCCATGAAAGAAGCGATCGACAGGAACGTCCGTTGATCCGGGTCAACTGTGCGGCTATTCCAAAGGACTTGTTTGAAAGCGAATTCTTTGGTCATGTCAAAGGTGCTTTCACGGGCGCCATCAAGGATCGGGTTGGTCGTTTCGAACTCGCCGATGGAGGTACCATCTTTCTCGATGAGGTGGGTGAAATCCCGCTGGAACAGCAGAGCAAGCTGTTACGCGTATTGCAGGAAGGGCAAATTGAGCGCGTTGGAGAAGAAAAAACACGTAACATCAATGTCCGGGTTATCGCGGCAACCAACCGGGATTTGAAGGCAGATGCTGAAGCAAAACTGTTTCGTGAGGATCTTTATTTTCGGCTCAACGTATTCCCGGTCGAGGTGGTATCGCTGCGGGAACGTATCGGTGATATTCCCTTGCTCGCCGCGCATTTTATTGCCCTGATCTGCAAACGGTATAACCGCGACGAACCTCGTCTCACGCAGGCCAACGTGAAGCGGCTACAAACCTATCACTGGCCCGGTAATGTTCGTGAACTGCAAAATATCATCGAAAGGGCGGTCATCGTCAGTACCGGTGGCCGCCTCGAATTCGACCTGCCCGGTAAGGCTCGTGCTGTATTAGATGAAAACATCATGGTCGAAACTGATCTCGACCCGGAACAACCTTTCAATGAACAGGAGCGTTTGGCGCGTGATCGAATCAATATTATGGCCGCACTGAAAATGACTGGTGGCAAGGTATCCGGCAAGGAAGGTGCCGCCGAACTGCTCGGCATCAAACCAACAACGCTGGCCTCTCGCATGGCCTCTTTGGGTATCGAGAAATCAAGTAGCAATGCATAGCCCGGGACGGTCTGTTTAGGAGATTTACGGGGATTAGTTTTGCTTTGTTGTGAGAAAGTTAATACGGAAATGTTGTGCCAATTTTGTGCCTCATTTACTGCCATTAACTGGCGTTTACTGGCACAAACAGGAAGGGGAAACGTCGTAAGTAGCTGATTTTATTAAGTTGAAAATATTAAAGTCCGACTGAAAATCCTCGTGTCGGTGCCGAATGCGGACCAGTCCGATTCCGCCCCTAGGCACCATTTCACTTCCAACTCGACATCACTTGCCGAGTAACGCGGCCGCCAGTTCGGCAAATCCGTATCCGCCCGGTTGATCGGTCACATACATCGGAGGCGAATCAAGCTCCTCGATAAACGGCAAGATATTAGAGACCCCAACGGTTTGTCGGAAATTAGAAAACATGGAGTCATCGTTGGGTGAATCACCACTGAATATCGCTTCATCATTGTCGAATCCGTGTGCTGTCAGCCACAGGTCAGCGGTCGATGCCTTGTTGTAGTCCCCGCGCCAGACATTGATATGAATTGAACTGATCTTGGCTACCATCCCCGCGTCCCGGCAATATTGCGCGATGGTAAACGCATCTTCTCTTTCTATCTCGCGATCCTGGTTAATATCAAAGGCAATGTCGGTTATGCGGAACGCCTGGTCGGCGGTTTGATAGGCAAATGGAAATTGATTTAACACCTCTTGCTTGAGCCGTTGTAAACGCTGCCAATTGATAGCCCGCTCCGACTCTTCCAACGCGTAGATGTATGACAATCTTCCGTCGGAATTCCGGTCGATATAAAAGGCGCCATTCTCCCCGACAATGGAATCGATGGGCCAGGTACGAATCATACAATCGCACCACCCGGCACTGGCGCCGGTTACTGGGACTACGCTAATACCTGCGCGCTGTAATTTTGCCAGCGCGCTGTAGGTTTCTTCGGGCAGTCGTCCTTGCCAGGTTAATGTTTCATCGACGTCGGTGAAGACGATTTTTGGCTGGCCGGGAAAAACTTTGGGTAACGGATCGGGTTTCAAATGCATATCTCGAGCATGACTGGTTGGTGGTCTGACAGATTTGTGTCGGTGTCCACGCTGATTTCGACTTCCAGCGACTGGAGTTCGGGACTTAGCCAGAAAAAATCGCGGCAATGTCCGCCCTGTGGCCATTGGGCCGCATCGAAAATGCCACAGGTGGGTAAATGCAGATCATTCCCATGGCACCTGTGCCAGGCATCCGCCCAGTTCATATCAAGCTGATAACGATACTGCGCGGTATCAGGCGTGAAGTTGAAATCGCCACACAGCATTCGGGCCGATGCCAGGAATCCTTCCTGGTAGGTTCCGGTGCCGACCCGTTTCGGCTCGCGGTGATGCGCGGCTCGCTCCTGTTCCAGGTGGTTTAGATGCTCTACCTGTCGTTGGTTTTCGTTGTCATCGTGAAAGGCCAGATGGGTATTGATAATACTGACCGGTCCAATTTTCGAATCGATCACGGATTCGACTGCTACGCGCTGCATCTGCTCTTTTCCTGGAGCCGCCGGTCGTGGTAATTGGTGAACCCTGAAATCGAGCGGCCCGGATTTAACCAGGGTGATGTTGCCAAACTCCTGCCTGAGGTCGCAATTGACATCCTGTGCAGGCCAGCTAAAGCCGGTTCCCCAGACTACTTTGTGTTCTTTGAAAAACCGCTGAGTCATTAGCAAATGATCTGATTGACCAGGCATACAATACTCGGGCATGTTTCTGGCCAGTTCCTGCAGGCAGATGACATCGAAATCACCGAGTGACTGGACATGTTGCAGGGTGCGGGAGAAATCCGCGTTGCCATCACTCGATTTGCCGTATTGCACGTTCCACGAAAGGATGCGCATTTACTTGATGCCGGCATGCATGAATGACTGGATGAATTTGCGCTGGAATATGAGGAATAATATCAGCAACGGGCCGATCGCGATTAAAGTTCCTGCCGATATCACCGACCAGTCAACCCCCGATTCCGGTGCACCAAATATCGCCATGCCGACAGTTAACGGTCGGCTTGCTTCCGTGTTGGTGACTACCAGCGGCCACAGGAAATTGTTCCAGTGATAGCTGACGGATACCAGGCTGAAGGCCAGGTACGTCGGAAACGCGAGCGGTACAAACACTTTCCAGATAATACCCAGGCCTGATAGCCCTTCGACGCGCGCGGCATCTTCGAGCTCCTGGGGAACGGTTTTAAACGTCTGGCGTAACAAAAAAATGGCAAAGGCGCTGGCTAGATAAGGCAGGCCGACACCCAAATGCGTGTCAACCAGGTTTAGCCCGGTCAGTGTCTGATAATTCTCGACGATCAACACTTCCGGCATCACCATGAGCTGGGTGAGCACCAGCGCAAATGCGAATCCGCGACCGAGAAATTCTTCGCGAGCCAGCGCGTAGCCCGCCAGTGTGCAAACCACCAACTGCGAGAACAGAATGATGGTGGTAATAATAACGGTGTTGAGCATATACCTGAAAAAAGGCGCCTGATCCCAGGCAGAAACAAAATTCTCCATGGATAACGGCGCAAACAATGAAAACTTCGTCGCGTATTCGGGCGGATGGAAGGCGGCCCAGAAGGCATAGAGCAAAGGCAGCACCCAGACGACCGCCAGCAGGTAGGCTGAAAATTTCGAAATTCGTTGAAACCAGATTG
>JAAESG010000557.1 GCA_024229615.1 Gammaproteobacteria bacterium
AATAGACCGGGGAAAGCTGGTCAGCTACCCCGGTGATTACCGGCGCTTTGTACAGGCTAAACACCAGACCATAGCAACTGAGGATCGTACGAACCACGAATTTGATCGTAAACTCGCACAGGAGGAAGCCTGGATTCGAGAAGGGATCAAAGCCCGACGAACCCGTAACGAAGGCCGTGTCAGGTCGCTGTACACCATGCGCGAACAGCGTGCGCAGCGTGTCAGGCGCGAGCACGACCCCCGCATCCATATCGAGGAGGCGGAACTTTCAGGTCGTAAAGTTATAGAAGCACATAAGATTTCATTCCGCCACGACGATCGACGGTTGATCGAAGGTTTTACATTCAGGTTGATGCGTGGTGATCGGATTGGCCTGATCGGCAACAACGGCGTAGGCAAAAGCACCTTGTTGAACCTGTTGATGGGTGAACTGTCACCAGATAGCGGCACCATCAAGTGGGGCGCTAATCTGGAGATAGGATATTTTGGTCAGCACCTGCGAGAGGTCGGGCTCGATCTGGACAAGACCGTGGCACAGGTTGTCGGCGATGGCAAGGACTATGTGCTGAT
>JAAESG010000558.1 GCA_024229615.1 Gammaproteobacteria bacterium
CTCGGCGGCTATGCCGCCTGCGGGTTACTTCGCGAACACTTTCACCGTTTATCCAGCCTTGAAGTTTATTGAGTATTTAAACTCCTGATATATTTCGAAAATCGATGCTTTCGGTCTTAATATAAGTGCCATTGGTGACAGTTAACTTAATTGCCGGCCGAAAATCGAGCTAATGTATTAATTGTCACCATATCCCACCATACTCAGTCTTTTGGGTTCAATTAAAGAGGAAATAAGCAAAGCGTGGTCCCATTTACGCAAATACAACTTTGCATAAATGAATGGTACCCTGCTGGATAATATTCTTGCCCATTTCGGGTGGTGCATGACATCGAAGCCAAATTTTGCGGTGAACCTGCGCCTGGTCTGTGACCAGTACCGGTCGGTGGCACATGTTTGCCGATCAATGGAGATGAACCGGCAGCAGTTCAACAAGTATTTAAGCGGGAAAATCTATCCGTCGAAGCACAATTTAAACCGGGTTTGCCATTTTTTTAAACTCACGGAAGAGCAGCTAAATCTTCAACCCAGCGCTTTTGGCCAGGTCGTCGCCGAAATCTTTCAGTCGAAGGGCGATCCGGGCGTCAGCGAAATCGAAAAGGCAATTGACTCGTTACCCAATTCACTCGAAGTCCTCGCCCGCTACGAAGGTTTTTACTACAGCCATTTTCATGCCCTGGGTTTCCCGGGTTGCCTGGTGCGTAGTCTGGTTCAAATTTATCGGTACCAGGATCGATTCTACACCCGTAACACCGAGCATTTATGGAACAAGGAAAAAGAGGACACGCACCGACATCGATTTAAATACAAAGGTATTGCGATGTACCTCGGCGATCGAATTTTTATTACCGAAATCGAAATGCTGACAAAAAGTGCTGTTTGTCACACGATATTATTTCCCAGTTATCGAAATGTCGTCGACACCCTGTCGGGAATAACGACCGGGGTTGGCAGCATCAATTCACACATGCCCAAGTCGACCCGGGTCGAGTACCAGTTTCTCGGTAAACAGGTTGACCTGAAGGACAGATTGCGCGGTTGCGGTATTTTTGACCTCGATAGTGAGTTAATCGATAGCAGCATCAGAACACGCATTAACAATGAAATGACCGATCAGGATTATATGCTGACCGCACGCGATTTCTAAGTCCGTCACTCACCTCTGTGCGTCATGGCATTCGCAGATGCGAAATGGCACGACGATCTCTCATTGATTAGGCTTCCATCGACATAACAAAAGCGGGAAACACCGATGAAATGCGTTATTGCGATGATGCAGCATGAAACCAATACCTTTTCCCCGTTATCCACGCCGTTGGCAGCATTTGGCAGTGGCACGGGGCAGGAATCACCACCATCCGGCGAACAGGCAATCAGTATTTACGCTGCCACCGATTTTGCATTTGCCGGCATGCTCGATGTCGCCCGCTCGCGCGGAATGGACTGTGTGGTCCCGGTTGCCGCCTACGCCGAGCCCAGCGGTAAGGTTGACGACGCTGCATTTGATTACATTTGTGATCAAATATGCGATGCCGTAAAACAGGGCTGTGACGCGGTTCTGCTGGACCTGCATGGTGCGATGGTTACTCAATCGCATGACGACGGCGAAGGAGAGTTGCTGCGTCGAATACGCGAGGTCGCCGCGGAGGTGCCAATCGCGGTCGCGCTGGATTTTCACACCAATATGACCGCGTCGATGGTGGACAATTGCAATGTCATCGATGGTTATCGAACCTATCCGCATATCGATATGTACGACACCGGCAAGCGCGCCGCAAAAACGCTGTTCCATTGTCTGGACCACGATATTGAAACCAAAATGCGTTGGCGGGCGTTACCGATGATGACGCATATGATCAAGCAGACGCCGCTGCGTCAACCGATGAAAGACATCATGGATCTGGCAATTGAGGCGGTCGATAACACGGACATTCTCAATGCCTCGATATTCGGCGGATTTCCCCTGGCCGATATCCCCCATGTTTCCTTGAGTGTGCTTACGGTCGAGCCGAGCAGGAATTATCTGGGTGAGGGTTTGATAAAACAGCTTTGTGCGATGGCCTGGATGAGGCGGCACGATTTTATATTTAAGCCCGAACCCATGGTGGAGTCGATAAACAAGGCTCGGCTCCTCGATAGCTTTCCCGTGGTCATCGCTGATCACGGTGATAACAGTGGCGCTGGTGGTAGCACCGATGACCTGAGTGTGCTTGATGAAATGCTGAAACAGGAACTGACTTCGATTATTGCCGGGCCAATCTGGGATCCACTGGCGGTCGGTCAAATGATCGCCTGCGGCGAAGGCAATGAGATCACATTGAGGATTGGTGGAAATACTTCGGTGCCTTCGATCGGCCAGGTCGGTCATGGCATTTCATGTACCGGCAAAGTTAAAAAAATCACCGATGGGCGTTTCGTCATTACAGGGCCGATGCAAACCGGTCTGGAAGTCTGCCTCGGGCGCAGCGTGGTTTTTGATATAGGTGCGGCACAGATCGTGGTTTGTGAAGAACGTTGGGAGCCATTCGATCCGGGTTGCTTTACCCATGCCGGGCTTGATCCCACAGGCGCCCGTTATATCCTGATTAAATCCCGTCAGCATTTTCGCGCCGGTTTCGAACCCATTGCCAGTCATATCGTGTTGGCAGCCGGCCCGGGGGTTTGTAGCTCTGATTATGCGCAATTCGACTATCAGCACCTGCTAAAGCCGATATTTCCGTTGAACCTGGAAATGGTCTTGCAAGATCAATGACTGGTTTCAAAAAAGTGACGCAATGTGACGCACTTTGGGGCATTTCTGCGTCAGCTTTATTTTGTAATGCGAAATGGTTGCTTACCCCGGATTACTTTATCGTAGCCGGGCAAACCAATATAAAGATTGTCGTACGCGTGGCAGATTTAATAACTTTGAGGAGTGAATCATGACAGAACGAGACAAGTATACCCGTTGGCTGACCGATGAAGCAAAAAAAGGACGGATGTCGCGCCGAGAGTTCCTGGCCAGGTCCAGTGCGATCGGCATCACCTTGGGAATCGGAACGACACTTTTCAACGAGGTGCGCGCCGCAACACCGAAAAGAGGCGGCCATATGCGAATAGCCATGGGACACGGCGCCACCAACGACACGCTCGATCCCGCGCTCATTGCGAACGGCTTGCAGTGGGTTGTTTGCTATGGTGTTGCCAATACCTTGACCGAGGTTGATGTAAATGGAAATTTAGTCGGCTCCCTTGCAACTGAATGGTCGAGCTCTGCAGATGCAGCTACCTGGACGTTCAAGTTGCGTGAGGGCGTCGAATTCCACAACGGCAAGACGATGACGGCAGAAGATGTCATCGCGTCGATCAACTATCACCGCGGCGAAGACTCGACTTCACTCGCCAAGCCTCTGGTTGCGTCAGTAACTGACATCAAGGCCGATGGACCTCACACTATTGTCATATCGCTTTCGGCCGGTAACGCGGATTTCCCTTTCAACTTCAATGAAGCGACTTTCGGCATATATCCCGCAAAGGATGGCAGTATCGACTGGAAGAGTGGTGGCACCGGGGGGTACATCCTGACAAAAGAAAATCCGGGTATCAGCTATAAATTTAAGCGTAATCCGAATTACTGGAAAGAAGGTTCTGCGCACGCGGACACGATCGAGGCCCTCTCAATCACCGACCCTGCAGCGCGGCAAACTGCACTCATTACAGATGAAGTTGATGTCATCGACCGGGTCGAACTCAAGACGCTTGCGCTTCTCGCGCGAAACCCGAAGGTCATCATCGAGGAAGGTTCCGGACCTTTGCACTACGTCTTCCCGATGCAGACCAAGGTGGCGCCCTTTGACAACCCACATGTGCGAAAGGCGATTAAGCACGCGCTCAATCGCGAGGAGATGTTGGAAAAAATCCTGTTTGGACATGGCGTGATAGGGAACGACCACCCGATTGGGCCATCCTATCGCTACCATGCCGCGGACATCGAACAGAATTCCTATGACCCGGACAAGGCGCGTTTCCATATGAAAGAATCCGGGCTTGGTAACATTGCCTTTGATCTGAGCGCCGCGGATGCGGCCTTTGGTGGCGCTCTTGATGCGGCGGTTCTTTTCCAGGCATCGGCAAAAAAAGCCGGCATCAAAATCAATGTCGTGCGTGAGCCGAATGATGGGTACTGGTCGGATGTCTGGATGAAAAAGCCCTGGTGTGCTAGTTACTGGGGTGGTTACTCCACCGAAGACACCATGTTTACCACGGGCTTCGCGTCGGATGCGGCCTGGAATGACACTCAGTGGGATCACCCAGGTTTCGACAAGCTTCTTAAATCCGCGCGGGCAGAACTCGACGAAGCCAAGCGGGCAGACATGTATCGCGAAATGCAGATATTATTGCGGGATGAGGGTGGCCACATAGTGCCCATGTTCGCAAACGAGATTCACGCCCGCAGCGAAAAGATCGCGCACGGCAATCTGTCGTGGGTGCGGGGATTCGATGGCCGCCGGATCATGGAACGCTGGTGGATGGCCTGATCGGATGGTGCCTCCCATGCTCCGCCTCGCAGCTCGCGAGGCGGAGCATGTGCAAGCATGCTTTTTTGTCACCCTGCATAACCTGAACATCGTGTGTGCCATATTGTGGATCGGATTGAAGGACGATGCGCATAACCTGACCTGCCATTATCTGCATTAGGCTGAATTGATAATGGCAGTTACCAGGGTCAACCACTGCTGGATTCCGATGCCCGACGGGTCTCGCCTGGGTGCCAGGCTTTGGTTGCCGGAAGGAGACCAGCCCTGCCCGGCAATTCTCGAATATATTCCTTACCGAAAAGACGATTATTCGGCGAAACGGGATTCAAATACGATTGCTCATTTCGCGAAACACGGATACGCCTGTGTTCGAGTTGACATGCGCGGCTCCGGTAGTTCCGATGGTGTTCTCTATGATGAGTACAGCGATCAGGAAGTGGACGACGGTGTCGCAGTGATCGAATGGATCGCGGCCCAGCCATGGTGTAGTGGCAAGCTTGGTACCATGGGTATTTCCTGGGGTGGGATAACCGGATTACAGCTGGCACAACGAGCGCCAGAGGCGCTTAAAACCATCATCGTGCTCGGTGCGACCGATCAACGCTACTATGACGACGCCGGTTATTACATGGGTTGCATGGTGGGGCAGACACTCGGTTGGGCGGCGATCATGTTTGGTTACAATACGCGGCCACCGGATCCAGAATTGGCTGGTGAGGCATGGCTGGCGTTGTGGATGGATCGACTGCAGAATACACCTCATTATCTTGAACGCTGGCTCGAGCACCAGCACAATGATGAGTACTGGCAAAACAATTCAGCCGACGCTGACTATGACGCCATCCAGGTTCCGGTCTACGCAATCAGCGGGCATGCAGATTGCTGGCCAAACACGGTGCCTCGGCTGCTGCAAAATTTGCGGGTTCCAATGCGCGGATTGCAGGGGGCCTGGTGTCATCGCTATCCACATCTTGGCATTCCCGGCCCAACCGTGGACTTTCTCTCCGACGCGATTCGTTGGTTTGACCAGTGGCTGAAAGGTGATGAAACCGGGATCATGGAAGAAGCGCAGTACCAGGTTTTTCTACAAGACAGCGTTAAACCGCAAACCTATTACGATGAGCGCCCCGGGCACTGGATTGGATTATCCAGCTGGCCATCGGATCAAATCGAGACTGTGGGTTTTCATTTAGCCCCTGGCAGTTTGTCTAAAGAGCCGGTATCCGATCAGTCGATGGATATTTGCTCAGCGCAAACAACCGGTCAACAATCAGGGGAATATATGCCCTGGTTCTCGTTCGGGCCGGCAGAAGAACTGCCCGGTGATCAACGGGAAGAAGATGCGGGATCGCTGGTTTTTGATACCGACTCGTTGACCGAGCCTTTGCAAATTCTCGGCAACGCGGTTGCGGCGTTGAAGTTGAGTAGCGACTGTCCGCAAGCACTCGTGGCCACGCGTTTGTGTGATGTCTGGCCCGACGGATCCAGTACTCTGATCACACGTGGTATTTTAAATCTGAGTCAACGCAACGGTAAATCAAAACCCGAGTTGATGATACCCGGGGAAAAAGTAGCGGTCGAAGTCGAATTGAATCACAGCGCCTATGTCGTACCCGCAGGGCACAGGCTCCGACTGGCGATATCGACCAGCTACTGGCCGATGGCCTGGCCGTCACCGACTCATTCCCGGGTGATAGTTTACTCAGGTTCTAGCACGCTTAAATTGCCGGTGCTTGGTGCAAATGCAGTCAATGCGCCGCTGACCGATTTTGGTGAAAGTGAAATCGGTGAACCTGAACCTACCACGGTACTAAGACCGGTAAGCCAGAAACGAGAAATCAAGTACGACGTTGAGCAGAACTTGAGCCTGTTGGAAATAGACGCAGACAATGGCAAGACTCGATTTGAAGAAACCGGAATTGAAATGGGGTCAAAGTCAACATATCGATTTGGTATAGGTGAGTCTGATCCCTTGTCCGCAATTGCGGAATATGATTGGGAATGGGAATATGGCAGGGAGGACTGGCAAACCAGAACCCACACCTTCACTCGAGTCACCTGTGACCAAAGCTATTTTTATCTTCACGCAGTATCAACTGCCTGGGAAGGTGATCAACAGGTTTTTCGCAAGCAGTGGGATCGAAAATTTGAACGAGATCATTTCTAGCCCGTATTTTTCACCACCCTTCTACTGCGACGACGCTATGCCGCAACCCTGCCTGTATTTGGCTCGGTCAGAGCGCAAAATACAGGCAGGGCACGACCTCTCGTTGTCTCGCAACGAGTGGTGGTGAGAAATACGGGCTAGGGCAGATTCTTATAACAGCTTTCATCATTCAGAATCGAAAATTTCCGTCGGTCGGCCATTGCGTATAAAGGCAGGACCCGAGTGAAAGACCAGGCGAACTTGAAGTTCTAGCAGAGGGTTTCACCGGGTATCCGGGCAATCTGCATCATTGAAACCGATGAACCCAGCCGGCTCAGTTTGGCCAGATAAAATGCTTACGGCAATTAAGATTCAGTGGTCCGACTCATCTCGCATGACCGCGAGTGCTTTTTCGGCCAGTGGTCGAACCAGGGAGGCATATCCGAGCGCGGCGGCACTGGACGCATTGCCTTCGATGGCACGTTTTTTTATGCCCTGGAGGATTGCAGCCATGCGAAAAAAGCCAAAAACCAGGTAGAACGGCCAGTTGTTGATGCGCTCGAGCCCACAGTGTTGGCAATATTGCGCCAGGTATTCCTGCTCTGATGGAATGCCCAGTGAGGCTCGGTCAACACCATTCAATCCAGGAAGATACCTGCCCGGATCCATACGCAATTGCATGCACTGATAAGCGAGATCGGCGAGCGGATGTCCAATCGTGGACAATTCCCAGTCGAGCAGAGCAACGATTCGGGTTTCGGCAGTATCGAAGATCATGTTATCGAGCCGATAATCGCCGTGTACCAGCGAAACGCGGCCATCGTCGTGGGGCAGGTTGGCGGGTAACCAGTCAATGACCGCTTCCATCTCGACGATCTTTTCTGTTTGCGAGGCGAAATACTGTTGCGTCCAGCGATTGATTTGCCGCGCAAAATAGTCGCCCGGTCTGCCGAAATCGGTCAAGCCGACCGCGTCGATGTCAACCTGGTGCAATGCTGCGAGAACCCGACACATTTCCAGATAGATGGCGTGTCGTTGGGAATTATTCGATTCGGGCAGTGCGGGATCCCAGTAAATCCGACCCCGGACATACTCCATGATAAAAAAGACGCTGCCGATGACCGATTCATCACTGCACAGATGAAAGGTTCGAGGGACCGGTACCCCGGTTACCGCCAGGGCCCGCATGACGCGATATTCGCGCTCCACCGCATGTGCCGATTTCAACAATTGTCCCGGTGGTTTGCGGCGCAACACATATTCACCCGAGTCTGTGTTCAGCAGGTAGGTCGGGTTAGATTGGCCGCCGGAAAACTTCTTCGAGGTGACGAATCCATTGAACCCTGGAATCGTATCGTTTAGATAAATGGCAAGAGTAGCATCGTCGAGTTGCAGCGCATCCATCAGTCCTGGTCACCGGCAAAGCGTTCAATCACTTGTTTACCCAGGGCCATCAAATGTACCTGGTCCGGTCCGTCGGCCTGTCGGCACCAGCGCGCATAGCTGAATGCTTCTGCCATGAAGTAATCGCCGCTCAATCCGCCCGCTCCGTGAATCTGCATGCATCGGTCGATGATCGTCTGCACCATGATCGGTATACTGGTCTTGCAGGCCGCGATCATATCGCGCGCTTCCTGTGCGCCGAGTTCATCCATTTTGCGACAGGTCTTCAGAATCAGCAGGCGCGCCATTTCGATCTCCGAAAACGAGCGCGCAATGTCTTCGCGAATCGACTGGTGTTGACTCAGTTTACGACCGAATGTCGAACGGTTTTGTGCTCGTTGACAGGCCAGTTCCAGCGCACGTTGCGCCGCGCCAATCAGGCGCATGCAATGGTGCATGCGGCCCGGCCCGAGTCGACCCTGAGCGATTTCGAAGCCCCTGCCTTCTCCGAGCAGAACGTGATCCAACGGAACGCGCACATTGTCGAATTCGATCTCGGCATGACCGAGCGGTGCATCGTCGTAACCCAGCGTCGTCAAGGGTCGAACCAGTGTAACGCCGGGGGTTTCCCGGGGTACCAGCACTTGCGTTTGTTGCCGATGTCGATCCGGGTTGTCGGGATCCGATTTTCCCATAACGATAAAGACTCTCGTTTGCACATTCATGGCACCTGTGATGAACCACTTGTGACCGTTCAATACCCATTGATCATCGTCACGCTCGATGCGTAGTTCGATGTTGGTGGCGTCGCTGGACGCGACTTGCGGTTCGGTCATCGCGTAACTGGAGCGGATCTCGCCGTTCAGTAGTGATGTGAGCCAGCTGTCTTGTTGTGCCGGGCTCGCATATTTCATCAGGACTTCCATGTTCCCACTATCGGGTGCGCTGCAATTGAACACTTCCGCCGCCCAGAGCACTCGACCCATCATTTCCGCAAGTGGCGCATAGTCAACATTGCTGAGCCCACCGACAGGGCTGTGCTCGGCAAAGTGGGGCGGGACAAACAGATTCCACAAATCCTCAGCGCGAGCCAGTTGCTTGAGTTCCTCGACCAATGGCAAGGACGCGAAGCGCTCGCTGGCCGCATCACGTTGCTCCGCATATAGCTGCTCGTTGGGATAAATGTGCTGGTTCATAAACTGCGCCAGCCGGATTTGCAAGCCTTTCGATTTATTGCTGGACTCAATCATCTGAATTACCGCAAATCCGCATTAGCCTCGTTATTCGACCTCAATCACCGACTCGTGGTTCGGCTTCGTCTGCGCCATCCATGTGTTCAATCTTGACCATCATTGGATAGATGAACAAAAATGCTGCAACAATAAAGTAACCGATGGTGATGCCGGTGAATTCGGGCAGATGCAGGCTGGATGAGTGGATAATTCCAATAGCAGCCATGACGCCTGCGGCTGCGGAAAAGCCGCCCGCATTTTTGAAATCACCATCGATCACACTGGCGACGATTGCACCCCAGATCAGTCCGGTCAGAATCGCGCCCTGCGATAACGCCAGGTGACCCTCGAAGTGAGCTCCCTGTTGTAGCAACGCGGCTACCAATGCCGGATCGCCCAGATTGGAAAGATTCTCGGCGCCGGTATCGCGAAGCGCATTCACCAGTGAACCCCATTTCACCATCAGAAAGCTCGAAATATGTGGAATCATCGCCACGGCGACGGCCGCCATGTGTGAGGGTTTGACGCTACTGGCGGTATTTGTGACCAGGCTGAGAGCTACAAACACCAGTATCGGCGCGGCTGCGGCAATCGGTATCAGGTTGGCAAGAAAGGCGAGTAATCCGAAAAATGCAGCTACCGGGATGACCACGCCGACGCCAATAATGTAACCGCTGTGTGCCTTCATTCTCTTATAGGCTGGGTGACCGATATAAACTGTTGTCGGAAATGGGGAACCGAACAGGGCACCGACCATGGTGCCGACACCGTCCGTCACCTGGCAGGTTGCAACCGGGTATTTGTCGCCTGCTGCCTCGGCTGATTCGACGTTGTTCATGGTTTCGATGAAGTTATAAATTTGTACCGGAATCAACACCAGGAATAACTCTATATTGTCGAAAAGGTGCTGAATACCGACCAGCAGATCACCAAAGTATGGAATGGGCGGATAAAAGCCGACACCGTCAAAACTGATGGATGCTTTTCCGAGCATGAATGCGAGCAGGGTGCCGATGATCAACGCCACCAGGCCGGCTGGCAGGTTGAAGGGTAGCTTGTAGCGCCCCACCAGGCCCCAGACTATGATCAGCATGGAGATAAAGCCGATGATCGGGTCTTCGAATACTTCGGCGAATGGAACCGTGCCGATGAAAACCAGGGCGATTCCACAAAGTGTACCCAACATGCCGGCGCGCGGTGTTACACGCTTTAAAAAGGGCCCGACCAGTGCGCCCAGGGCCGCCACGATACCACCCATGAAACCTGCACCGATGCCGACCTGCCAGGCCAGCAGCGCATCGTTTGTGGCCCAGTAAATCGGCCCAATTACACCGAACAGATAAACGAACATGACCGGTGTGCTGATGCCGTAGGGTAGAGCGGTTACTGCGCGCCCTTCACGATGAGCCGCCTGGCGTGCCAGCAACGTGTAAACCACAACGCCCGCAAGGATTGCGATTGCGGCACCTGGCACGATGCGACCGAAGACGATCTCGGCCGGCATGTTGAATACAAACTGGCAAATTGTGCTGAGTACGATCAGGTTGATCAGGTTATCGGTAAACAACGCCCAGAAAGCACTGAAATCATGACGCGAAAAAAACTGGTAGGTATAGCGGTGGTTATTCATGTGACTCCCCCTTGTTGTTATCTGCTTTATTCTGGCTATAAAACTCCCGCAGGCTCGATTCAAGTTGCTTCTTGCGCCCGGCGTCGGCGAAACTTGCTTCGATCGCATTGAAACTGAAGCGCGCAATCTCGTCTCGACTCATCGTGTGGGCCGCCGCTAGCGCCAGGAAATTGTCGGTCATGTAGCCGCCAAAATAGGCCGGATCGTCCGAATTCACCGTGACGCAAAGCCCCTGGCGCAATAACTCGACGATATTGTGCTGTTGCATGGTATCGAATACTCGCAGCTTGATATTCGATAGCGGGCAGACGGTGAGCGGCAGGCGCGAGGCGACCAACTGTTGCACCAGCTCAGAATCCTCGACGCAACGCACGCCGTGATCGATGCGCGCAACCTGTAGCAAATCGATGGCATCGCGGATATAACCGGCCGGACCTTCTTCACCGGCGTGGGCGACGCTGAGGAAGCCGGCGTTGCGCGCGGCTTCGAACACGCGCTGGAATTTTTGTGGTGGATTGCCAGCTTCGGCCGAGTCGAGGCCGACAGCGATAATTTTGTTACGATGCGGCAGCGCCTGTTGCAGGGTGTCAAAAGCTGAATCCTCATCGAGGTGGCGCAGGAAGCACATGATTAGTTGGCTGCTGATGCCGAGCTCGGTTCGGCCCTGTTCGAGTGCTCGCTGCAGACCATCTATGACCGTGTCAAATGCGATGCCGCGATCGGTATGTGTCTGCGGGTCGAAAAAAATTTCGCTGTGAACAACATTATCCTGCTGGCAACGCAGTAAATACGCCCAGCACAGATCGAAGAAATCCTGTTCTTCTATCAGTACATTGGCGCCCTGGTAGTAAATGTCGAGAAAGGATTGCAGATCGCTGAATTCATAAGCGGCACGTACCTCGGCCGCGGAACCGAACGGGATACTGACCTGGTTACGGCGCGCCAGCTCGAACATCAGTTCCGGCTCCAGGCTGCCTTCGATGTGAAGATGCAGCTCGATCTTGGGCAGTGCTCGAATAAATGATTCCATGGGTGCCTATGTTCTCACAAAAATGATGGGCAGGTAATGGATCGATGGGCTGATGCTTGTCCAGTATCGGCATCTGATATCATCACGGACGGGATTATGCGTAAGTTTCGGGCGCAGTCTCGCGTCAGCATATCCAGATCAGTAACTCTTTGAATTTTAAAAAGCCTCTCCCGAAACCGGGAGAGGAATGTGCAGGGGTTGCACGGAGGAGTTCAGTTGGCTCGCGTGGCGGACCTGCTTTTTGCTGCAACCGTTGGCGGAGAAATTACCCGGGTTGGGTCAATGCGAGACGCGTCAACTGCCACGATGCGGCCATCGACCTTTTTAAGCCCCATATCCTTCAGCAGGTAATCGTCGAGACGCAGTAGATGATGGGTCTCGACGAAACGGAGGTTTGCCCACTGAATATCAATCCACAGAGATGCAGGTAGTTGAATAAATCCCACCAAAAACTGTTTTATTAAGCGAATCAATAGTTCAAACATAAGCACTCCCTCCTGGGCGGTTGCTGCCGTGGGACTGCTCTGCGGAATTCTTTTCGAGGAGTATCGCCGCGGAGGAGGATCACGGCGATAGAAAAAACTACATTAATCGACCGGATTCGTCGCGTTTGCGAGTCATGGTAATTAGGCGGAAATTTTTCACCGATGGAATATCACAGCAAAACGCGGACGCCTGGGTAAGCGTCGGTTGCATTTCTTGTAGTGTTTTCACGTCGGTCATGATTTCGCTTCGATTAATGTTTTTCGACAGTATCAATGAAAGCATCGACAAGCAAGCAATGATCGTCTTTAAAAGCTGTGAATATTGGGGTCAGACCTGAATGGCACTTACTTAAACTCGCAACCATCGTCATACCAATCCAACCAGGACCGGATAAGCGGTGAAAGTTTTCGCGAATGCCTCGGCGGCTACGCCGCCTGCGGTTTACTTCGCGAAAACTTTCACCGTTTATCCGGCCTTGAAGTTTATTGAGCATTTAAACTCCGGATATGTTTCGAAAATCGATGCTTTCGGTCTTATGTAAGTGCCATTGGGTCAGACCTCGATGGATTACAATAATACAATACGATCTGATCCGAGCCTGGATTTCGATGCATTCGGGGTTTTTCCAAGTTTTACTCGGTTTTCGATTCAAACCCTGCCCGGTGACGAATGAAGTGATCAGTTAGTGAGTACTTATATATAAAATGAAGGAAAACTTTCAGGCTTAGTTGCTGGTATGTATCAGAGATAAAACTCTGCCAACCTACCCGATATCTGGATTGTTCGCGCATGTAGGATGAAACAAACTTACCCGGGTCAGCGGTTTCAATCGCACCGATTGTATTGCGGTATTCTGCGCTTGCACCGGGATGTGACTCGAGCCCTTTGATAATGTAGCCCAGGTATTCTGCGGTCGGTTTGAGACCCCGGGTCGATCGATTGGTTTGATAGAAATATAGCTCGACCCCGTCCTGTTCAACGACTGTTCGCCGATATCTTTTCAGCACGGGGACGACTTCATAGAAATCCATTCGAGCGGCATCCCTGCCTGAAAGGGCGTATAGAAAGCCATGCAGCGATTCACCGGGAGCCTGTTCTGCGGAAGCGTAGCCGCAACCCTCCCAGGGCGAAGGATGATCAAAGCGAAGACCGTAGTCCTTGAGCGTGAAAGGTTGCACTGCAAGGGGGGTAATTCGGCGTTCCTTGAGTATGGCATCGCTGAGATTGGCACCGAAGGCCAGGTACTGGACTCGGTTAGGGCCATGACCAAAAAGGCGTTTTACATTGCAAACTTCAAATCGAAGTCGCCAGAGCAGGTAACGAAGCATGATATACCGGGGCAATCAGGGATCGTAAAACAATAGATTGTTATGCCTTACGGGTCAATTTCCGGAACGCGAACACCGGCCAGGTTACGCAACGCCGTTAGCCGATTCAAAATCATGGCGGCTGAAGAACGCGGTTCCGGTCACATGTACCGGGAAACTGGAGGAGAAAAAGATCCGCCTAGTTCAAGGTTCCATCTTTCCAGTATTTCGTTCCTTTTATCGTCGCCTGCAGCGCCACTCCCGACTCGGTCAGCTGGTAAATAGTAATATTATCGATCGTAACCTCGCCACCCGCGGCGGCGCCTTTATCACTGATTTTGGCAGCCGCATCAGCCTGGGCTCCGAAGGCCCAGCCTTTTTCGACAAAATTGTTCATGCTCTTGGCGGTATGGAATACAAATACGACTCGAAAATCTTTAACACCGAGGCCCAGTCCCACGCCAATCTCACCCATTTTCATATAGGTGTATTCGCCGCTCTGGTTATCTTTCGCGACACCGTAGCCACCGCCAAAACTGGCAAATATTAAATTTACATTGGCATTGCTGAACACGGCATGACCCGGTGCCTTGGAAATTTGAGCTTTGACGTCCGGCTTTATCTTGTAAAGATCTGTCAGTACTTCATTCTTCATGGACAGAACCGATTGGCGTTTTTCGGCTGGGTTAGAGCCCCCGGTTGTCGCGCAACCTCCGATCAAACAAGCTATTACTAAGCAAGTTATGGCTGCGTGGGACTTCATAAATAGGCCTCTGTATTAAGGTGAGTTTCCTGTACCGCTCAGGCCGTCACTATAACCTGAATCCGTGGGTTCATGACAGCGCATAACGCAAGCCTTTGATCCCGCAGCGGTTCAAAAAATACCCACTTAACCTATGGGTGAAGCTCGGGTTTTTTGATTCCACTGTGAAATCAAATTGTTACGCTCTGCATCCGCCCTGAACCCACGGATTCAGGTATAAGTTATGACCATTTGGGTTGTAAATCATATCTTTCAAAAAGCCGACCACGATGCCCCGGCTTTGCCGGGGGATACTTACTTGCCGCTGACGATCGCTGGATTTGATGCGGGCGCGAAACGGACCGATTTGACCAGCCGTTCGACTTCCGTCTTGCGCGCTTTTACATCTACTACATCCCCTACCCTGATGAACAGGTTAAGTTCCAACAGTTTGACAACCAACCACCAGTCACTGGTTTGTATTTTCACGTGCATACTGGCCGTTGGTTGTCCGACTATGCTTTCCGTTTTTATCGTCGATATATATTGTTGCCCACCGAATGCACTCAGTATGGTTTACAACGCAAGCTGGGGTTCAGTGGCGGGTAACACGGACAGCGTGAACTGTGTTTGCTGATCGTGGGTCAGAATCGATAAATCCGACGCGGAATAGTATTGAAACCGTGCTCCCGACAGCCTTAAAAGAGATACAATCCCGCCTGGTGTACTCACATTGGCTGCCACTGCAGGAAGCTGAAAACCGATCAACAACAGGACAAGTAATAAAATTTTCATAGTTGTCACGGTGCGACAAACCATTGCATTCAATGAAATTGAAACGAATAGTGCCAAAATCGAATCTTGATCATAATCTTGAAATTGATGAGGCCATCACAATTTAGAGTCCCCGATAGGGGGTCCGTAAACCCCTCGCCTTTAGGCGACGGATGAAAGGCGGTGTGGCAGGAGTGAGGCAACACGCGTCAGTGCATTCGGTCAGGATAATCGGCCGAATGGCTGATCGATCCGGCTTTTAGCCGTAACTGGAAGCCACCGGCTAAAACCGATGGTTGTTCACTAACGCTGGGTATACTGCCAGATGAAAAAATATGACAACAAGTAGCGACGCCCCGGCGAAGGGTTTCCAGGCGACTATCCATCGCTGGGTAGAAAGCAGCACAATGCAGAATGGTATTATGGCTCTGATCGTGATCAATGCGATCATTCTCGGGCTGGAAACCGTCCCGCAGGTGATGGCCGACTTCGGAATTATCCTGCTGGCGATCGATCATTTTATCCTGACTGTCTTCGTCGTCGAGATTTTATTGCGCATCTATATCCACCGACTCGGCTTCTTCCGCGATGCCTGGAGTATTTTTGATTTCAGCGTGGTCGTCATAGCACTGGTCCCTGCTAGTGGCCCGTTTGCGGTGTTGCGCGCGTTACGCGTATTACGTGTGCTACGTATTTTAACCCTGGTGCCATCGATGCGGCGTGTGGTCGGCGCATTGCTGAGTTCTGTTCCCGGACTCAGTTCGATCGCTTTGGTATTGCTGCTGATTTATTACGTGTTCGCAGTCATCGCCACCAACCTGTTCGGCCCCACTTTTCCGCAGTGGTTTGGCAGCATCGGTGAATCCCTGTTTTCACTGTTTCAGATTATGACTCTGGAAAGCTGGTCCATGGGAATAGTGCGACCTTTGATGGAAGTTCATCCATACGCGTGGATATTTTTTGTGATTTTTATTTTGATTGCGACTTTCACCATGTTGAACCTGTTTATCGCCATCATCGTAAACGCGATGCATAGCTTCACCGAGGAGGAGGCACGTGAGACCGAGCAGACGGTCAGTGACGCCCGTGATCACATCGAGGCTGATTTACACCGGGAGATGGCACAACTGCGCTCCGAGATCACCGAGTTAAAACAATTGCTGGAATCGACCCCGAGAACCAACTCTGCTAAAGAAAGTGGTTAATCATCTGCCCGACCTTGTGGTCTGCCTCTGGTTTGGTTAGTACACAGTAGTGATAGCCTGTCATACAGCTGCCTCCGATGAAACGGAAGGGGCGTTAACCCGGTATCCACCACTCTTCACCACGTGGCGTAGTGACATACTCGGGCCAACGAAAGTTGATGGGTGGTTCATAGTCACAAAGCGGCGCTTGCCAGTCGCTACCGTTAACTCCGCCACCGGTACGTTGCTCGAATTCCCGGCGGGCGTTGGCCAGTAATTCGTCGTCAACTAACAGGTCGATGACGGTACAACCGATGGTTTTTGCTGCGCAGACAATCATCGGTTCAATGGTTTCACGTATACCACCCAGTGCATTCATGACCCAGGCCGGGTATTTGTATCCCACCGGAGCGGCCAGGGTAGGGCGCGCGATGTACAATCTCGCGGTCGGCGCGTGCCAGCAATATTCGGTGTAGTCATCGGAGGTAAAATGTTGCTGCCAATCGGGTAGTTGTTTGCGCAGCTCGGCTTCCGCCAACTGTGGTGTGATGAGTTGCTCGGTTTCGTTGAGGTAGGGTTGTCGCATCGGTTGGAGCCCAAGGTTTTTTTGAATTTCCTGCGCTTTTTCGACAGCCTTGCCCTGGTTGAAAGTCGGTGCGCCAATGACTTGCAGATTATCGTAGGTAGCCTGGGCCATGACGTGGTTTGCTAGTCCGTGACGAGATTTGCTGACCCAGTCGCGCCGCCAGCTGCAATGATTGATCGAGGCCGCGGCGTCGGCATTGCGATCGAGTATTGCGGTGATTTGCTCAGCCATTTCGATCGTGGGGACCCGCATGAGGTATTGGATCTGGGCGATTTGCGCAGGCAGGTTGTCAGCGGTCGCTTGCCCACAAGTGAGGATGCATTCGTTCATTGACCAGCCACATCCGGCCGACACCATGTGCTCTTTAAGGGACTTGGAGATCAGGTACATTTGTATCACAGCATCATTGGCACCCGGCGCCCGTGCCGAAGCATGCGCAGCGGCGATCGGACTATCGCTTTCATCTGCCTGACCCTGCCATGTTTGCGGTGAGTCGCACTCGAAACTGTAGATCATCGCGTAACCGACGCCGCAGTGCGTATTCCAGCGCGTCGTGTTGCACAGCGGCAACATGTAAAAGGGATGAAAACTGATCGCGGCGTCGAGATCGTCATAATAACCGTTGGCCGCGTGTATGGGTTTGGAACCTCGAACCTTTTCGGCGGGTTCGCCAAAGAACTTCAATCTGCCCTTGATATCATGTCGCTTCATCATCGCCTTGGCGGCGAGGAAACCACCGAGGGCGCTAATCCCGAGTGCGGAATGTGGATCCGTGTGTCCGCCTGCGTGAATACTGAGCCCATCACGTGGACGCGCAGCGGTATCGGCCGCCTGGCAATTTCCGGGAACCGCGTCATATTCAGCGTATCCTGCGATGGTAGGACCGTCACCGTTTGTCCATTGTGCACAAAAGGCCGTCGGCATACCGGCACTGCCAGATTCAACCTCAAATCCCTCCTTGTGCAGCCGATCGACATACCAGGCCTGGGATCTATATTCACGCCAGGCTGTTTCACCATAGTCAAAAATCAACTGATGCCAGTCTGACAAATCGTCGATCTTGTCATCTACCCACTGATTCAATTCGACTTTGGTTATGGTTAATGTCATTGCAATAGTCTCTGTTTCTAGCCGTGCCAGGCATGGTTTGCGACGCGCCGAAAATTTTCGCCAAGAAACCCGCGAATAGCCGCTTCGTCGAAACCGGAATCACCGAGAGCATCGATGAGTTGTGGCAACTGTTGTGGACTGGCATGCTTGATATCGCGGGTGTCGTACTGCTGGCCCGCTGGCCAGTAATCGGGCCGGCTGCGCAGGATGACACCTATATCGACATCGACTTTTGGCGAATAATCAAAACCAAAGCCGATATGCTCGTTGCCCACCAGGTCGCCGACATAGCGTACATGTCTTAACATCGTATCGATGCTGATATCGTTGTCGCCGAGAAAAATCCCCATGCCGTTGAGACCGATGACGCCGCCCCCTGCGGCGCAAGCCTTGATCTGATCATCTCTGATATTGCGCTGATGATCCCATACCGCGGCGGGATTTGAATGCGAAAACACGACCGGCTGACTCGACTCACCGATGATGTCCATGGTCGTGCTATAGGCTGCGTGCGAACAGTCTACAATCATACCGACGCGGTTCATTTCGCTTACTACCTGCCGCCCGAATTCCGTCAGTCCGGTATCCTGGTCGTGGCAGCCACCGGCCGCGGTATTGTTCAGATTATAGGCAAACAGCATTTGTCTCACGCCGAGCGCGTGGTATAGGCCGACCATGTTGATGTCGTCATTGAGTGCGTTCATGCCCTCGATATCGAAGCTCAACGCGAACTTGTTCTCGCCTCGTGCGCGATCGATATCACGGGTATTACTGACCAGTACGAAACGGTCGGAACGGGTCAGCAACCAGTGGCGGTAGGCGGCCAGCGTTGCCATAGTTTCCTGCCAGTTCATGACGTCAAAGCCGACGTTGATACTGAGGTAGCTAGCTCCCGACTGCGGCCATTCATCGAGTAGATTCAAGTCGACCTCGGGGCTCGGGAACACGCCCGCGTGTGCATCCCAGACTAGCGCTTGCTGATAGAGTTGTTGTAGCTTTTTTTGCATACGCCTACCTATAGATAGACATGGCCGTCGAGGATTCGGGTTGCGACACCACCGACCTGCAGCCGCGATATTTGGCCCTCGGCGAGGGTGACAATCGATTGTATCGAACTTGGACGTCCGAGTTCGAGCCCCTGTTCCGCGTTTAGCCTGATAACGTCGCTATCGGTGGGCAGTTGTCCATGACGTACCAGATAACTGGTCAAAGCCGCGTTGGTGGTGCCCGCAGCGGCGGATTCGCTGACTCCAACCGCGGGACAAAAGTCGCGTACATGAATCCGGTTGTTTATATCCTCTACTTCACTGCAGAAAACGGCAATGGTTTCGAGGCCATTGGCACGACAGTACTCGACCATGCCATTGAAGTCGGGTTTGATCGCGCGTATCGCCTCGAGCCCGCTCAACGGCACCACCAGGTGAATGAAATCGCCGCGCGCGGTTTCCAGTGGCAAATCATCCGCAAGAGCATCGGCGTCCAGGCCGAGGATCTTGAGTAAACCTCCGATATGCAGTGGTGCAGGTTCGAATTTCGGTGCCTTGATGTCCAGCATGACCTGAAAGCGACCCGAATCGTTCTCACTTAACGAGACTGTCGCTGCCGACTTTGGCAATTGCAATTTCACTTCGCTGACCATTTTTTCCAGTTTCAACATTTTCGTTTCCAGCATATGCGTCAGCAGGCAGATGGTGCCGTGTCCACACATGGTTAAGTCCATCACGGTCGACATGAACTGCAGCTTGATCCAGTCTTCGCCATGGTCATCGACGAAGGCTGTTGCCGGCATGCCGAGCTCGCGCGCAATTTTGTGTCGCTGAGTGGAATCGATGGACCCGGCATTGGTGATGACCGCGGCCTGACTACCGCCGAAAGCGGTGGCGGAAAATGCATCATAGAGTGCGAATGGAAAATGCTTCATGTCTTGCGTTGTGCCCGTGTTGCCTTCGTGTCGACACTGCCGTCTCGTTTCAGCACGACACCATAATAGCGTTTAAGCGCATTCCGGCTGATCAATCCAGCGGCATAGTCTCGGGCCACCTGTTGCGGCGATCTTTTCTTCGGGTCGCCATAACCGCCACCACCCGGGGTCTGGAACACCAGTGTTTCACCGGCAGGAATTTGCTGCTTGCCCTTGATCAGTTGGCCAGACTTCAATGCCAGATGCCCACGGGCACCGTCTTTGCCGCTAAAACAACCGCGTGCTGGATACTTGACTCGATCCACGGTTCCGAAAAAGGCGAACGGCAGATTTTCACGACTCTCGATTTCGATGATCTGGCCAAGGCCGCCACGAAACTTTCCGGCACCTCCGGAGTCTGTGCGCAGTTCCCGTCGACGTACCAGCAACGGCGACGTACTCTCGGTAATTTCAACCTGTGAGCCGTAAACGCCGCTCGGCAACGCGGTCACCGACAGGCCATCCTTGTCGGGGCGAGCGCCAGTACCACCATTATGGGTCAATTCAGCTGAGCAATTGGCATTGTCACTGGCGATGCGGATGACATCGATGACACCGCGTACCGGGTCGTCCCGGGTGGTCAGGACTTTAGCCGTAACTAGTGAGGTTCCGTTTTCGAGTCCAATATCGGTAAAAGTGCCGCCGATATCGACCGCGATACGGGCTGGGTTTGTAGTAGTCATTCAAATCTCTTCATTCAGGGCAGGCTTTACAGGTGTTTGCTGTGATGCAGCTTGCCTGGCGAAAGGCTGTGCGAAAAGCTTAAGTGTCGCAACGCACAATCTGACGTCCGCCCGAAGGCGGATCATGTCAGTGACGATTCACACGACGAGATTTGATTTTTCGTGTCGTCTACCGCGAAGTAAAATCGAATGCATGGTATTCAGTTTCCGGCTGCGATATGGGTGGGACGTTAGCACCAGCACAGCGGACAGTCAATCGGGATCGGCTGCGCATGCCGGGCGCGGTTTCGGAAAAAATGTCGCTATACTAATCAAAGGTTTACCTGAGAATTATGTAAGGCATAATAAAAACATGCAAAATGCAAAAATCCTGCGATTGAACAAAGCCGGGACCCCGATTGAATGGATATCCCGCGAAGAGGCCGCAACCCTGGTGGTCAAGGATCAGGTTGTCTGGGCGCTCGGAGAAGACGCTTTCGTAATCCGGGGCGGGATAAATCGACTGGGTCGCCAGTCGATCCTGTCCTTACCGAGTATTCTGGCCAGCGATGGCAGAGTCAAACTCAACGACTTCGTACCGCCGCTGGTGAATAGCTATCTGTTCCGCCGGGATCAATTTCTGTGCATGTATTGCGGTGGTGAGTTCCGCGCCGATAATCTCTCGCGCGATCATATTCTGCCGGTGTCACGCAAGGGCACAGACAACTGGACCAACGTGGTTACCGCCTGCAAGCGTTGTAATCACCGCAAGGCGAATCGGACCCCGGAAGAAGCCGGTATGGAGTTACTCGCGGTGCCTTTCGTACCTAATCGTTACGAGTTTTTTTACCTCGCAAATAAAAATATTCTGGCCGACCAGATGGAGTTTCTGAAATCGCAGTTCTCCCAGAACGGCAACTGGTTTTTATCGATAGATCGGAAAACGCTTACATAGTTGCAGAATTCTGCGTTGATCCCGCAGGATTTGATCATCCACCTTTCGCTCACAGCTTTCGATGGTGCGCGCTATGATTTCACCGAGCAGCTTGAATTCGTCGGCTTGTAATCCGCGCGTGGTTGCGGCAGCGACTCCGAGACGCAGTCCTACCCATTCCGAGGGCTTGCTTGAATCGAACGGAATCGGATTCTTGTTCGATGTCAGGTTGACCCTGGCGAGACTATCCTGAACCTGCTGACCACTGAGCCCGCGTGCCGAAAAATCGAGCAGTACCATGTGGGTATCAGTACCATCGCTGACCAGTTTTATCCCATGCTCTGCCAGTGTCTGCCCGAGGCAGCGCGCGTTGTCCACCACTTGCCTGCCATAAGCTTTGAAATCATCTCCCTGGGCTTCGCCCAGGCATACCGCTTTGGCAGCAATAATCTGGCTGTGCAAGCTGCCCTGCACGCCGGGGAATATCGCCGGCTGTAATTGCGACGACCAGCGTGAATCGCGCGACAGGATCAGGCCGCCGCGGGGCCCGCGCAGAGTTTTGGTCGTGGTGCAGGTGACAATGTCGGCGAAAGGCAATGGGGAAGGATGCGCGCGAGCGGCGACCAGGCCGGCGAAGTGGGCCATGTCGACCAGAAACA
>JAAESG010000559.1 GCA_024229615.1 Gammaproteobacteria bacterium
ATGTTATGGGTTTGCATTAAACAATAATAAAATGATTACTGCAGGAAGTGATGAAAAAAAATTAAAACAAATTGGTAAAGTTGTTTCAACGTTTAATGGCAAACCTACTCTAAAAAATATATTTTCAGCCATTCGAAATAAAAATAATAGTGTTATTGGCAAAGATAAATATTTTAGAGAAACGATTAAATCAAAAATTAAAAATATTAAATCTTCGATATTAGAGAAAGATAATTAGCACACCAACTCATTAAAGGGGTCTGCTATTGACTTAACTGTTAAATAATACTGTATTTCTCCTATGACAAGACCTGGCGATCAGGAGAAATGGAGTTGCTGGATTAAAACATGAGAGTTATCGACTTTTTATTACATCCGTCGACTGTCACAATTGTTTTGCACGTGATAATATTCGTGGCGATCTCTGCTCGCGTGATCATGAAGCGGGATGCGACAGGTGTGGCACTGGCCTGGCTGTTTCTGGTCGCGACACTTCCGTTGGTTGGCGCTCTCATCTATCTACTCATCGGGGAGCGACGGATTAATCGTCAGCGCGCACGCGGCATTAGCAGGCTGCTGACCGATTACGATGCGATCTTCGCAGCCGTGATTCGCGAAGGCCTGACGAACATCGACTGGTCACGTCATGCTCCCACCGCCCGAGGCATGGACCGGCTTGGGAAAGAGATGGCAGGTTTCTCCACCGTCCTGGGCAGCGGCTTACGGATGTTCTCCGACACGCAGGAGACGCTTGACGCGATCGCGCGCGATGTGGACGGTGCGAAGACAAGCGTGTTGATGGAGTTCTACATCTGGAATGAGGGAGGTAAGGCGGATGAGGTACTGGATGCCTTGATCCGCGCTGCCCGGCGGGGAGTCTCGTGTCGGTTGCTCGTCGATGCGCTCGGCGCGCGACCATGGTGGAAAGGCAAGCAGCCGCAGAGACTGCGGGATGCTGGCGTCGAATTACGTCCTGCGCTGCCAGTCGGACTTTTTCGCGCAGTAGTCGGTCGCACTGATCTACGGCTTCATCGCAAGATCGTCGTCGTGGATGGCGACGTGGCATGGACCGGCAGTATGAACCTCGTCGATCCGCGTTTCTTCAAGCAGGACTCGGGCGTTGGCGAGTGGGTCGATGCCATGGTCCGTGTCGAGGGTGCTGCTGTGGCTCCGTTGGCCGCGACCATGATCGGTGACTGGATGCTGGAGACAAACGAGACCATGGCCAGTCTTATTGAAAGCGCCGGGCTGCGACTCGTCAAGCCTCATGGGTCTGCGGACATCCAGGTTATCCCTTCAGGGCCTGGGCAGACCAGCGACGGATTGCTACAAATGGTACTCGCGCTGGTAAACGCGGCTCAGGATGAACTGGTGCTCACTACGCCTTACCTGGTTCCGGATGAGTCGCTGCTGCGGGCACTACGTGGCGCAGCGGGCCGGAGCGTCAAGGTGTCGTTAATCGTTCCTAAGCTGGTCGATTCTTTCCTCACTCGCTACGCCAGTCGGTCTTACTACGACGATTTGCTGTCCATCGGTGTGGAAATCTACCTGTACCAGGGAGGATTGCTGCATACCAAGTCGGTCATGGCCGATGGTGCAATGTCGATGTTTGGCACAGTGAATCTTGACATGCGGAGCTTGTGGCTGAACTACGAAGTGGCGCTCTTCGTCTACGAGCCAGGGTTCGCGAAAGAACTTCGCTCTTTGCAGCAAACGTATATCGACGATTCGGAACGTCTCGACCCGGCACAATGGCAAACCAGATCGTTCAAGGATCGTTTGTTGGAGAATACGCTCCGGCTGGTTAGCCCTCTACTTTAAGGAGGCTCACTTTGACTGATCGTATCCAACACACATTCGAAAGGAGACTCATCAAATGAAAAAACTCATCGCAGCCACATCTACGCCTCTCGCTTCCATTTTTGGCAGCGGCTTTCTGATTATCG
>JAAESG010000560.1 GCA_024229615.1 Gammaproteobacteria bacterium
CATACACATCGGCAAATGGCACATGGGCGACATCATGGAAGCCTGGCCGACCCACCAGGGATTTGATTTTGCTGCTTTCCCCATTCACCAGCAGGGCCAGTTGACCATATTCAATGATGACGCTGCCGATGAAGAAGTCACTATTGGTATCGGTAAAAACAACTACGACGACCGCTTCACCATTGACAACTGGTTCCGCCCCGATGCTTCCCACATGGCGACGGTCGTGGAGGGCAAGCGCGGCGAGAAAGTCCGGGAAGTGCACATGAAGCCCGGAGAGCGCTGGAATCAGAAAAAATACGAAGAGATGAACGATCGTTTTCAACGCCAGGCTCTCGAGCACTTGCGAAAACTCGCCAAGCAGGACAAGCCGTTCTTTTTACAATACTGGCCGGTGATTCCGCTTTCAAATCCACGCACCACGGTTGATCAGTTCACGACGCCGAATGGTGGTACCTTTGTCGAAAGCATGAAACAGCTCGATGGATGGATCGGCGAAATCCTCGACGAAATGGATAAACTCGGCATCGCCGACAATACGGTGGTCGTGGTCATGGGTGATAACGGCCACTTCACCAAGTACTCGCCAGGCAGTGGCTTCACGCCAATGATCTACCGTGGCGGTAAGGCCGACACCACGGAGGGGGGCGTACGCGTCGATGCCTTTGCCCGTTGGCCCGGCATGATAGAAGCGGATTCCATCGTGGGCGATATTGTCCATGTTGCGGACCTGTTTACAACACTCGCGCGATTCGGCGGTGCCACCGCAAAGATTCCCACGGATCGCTTGATCGATGGGGTGGATCAGACCACCCTTATGCTGAAGGGTGAGACCCATGGTCGTC
>JAAESG010000561.1 GCA_024229615.1 Gammaproteobacteria bacterium
AAAATCCCTTGTGAATTCAAAGAACAAGCGAGGGCCCGCCATCCTGGTGAGAAATGCGGGCTAGCTGCGTCGCGGCTCGAAATCTGCATCGGTTCAAGCGCGGCTTCGATCCAGCCTCCCCCTCGACCTCGCGCACATATTAGCCGCAAACAGGACACCGCTGCCGAGCGCTTTTGGTCAGAATCAGCATATCGCCAGGTCTCACCCCGGCCTTCAACATCAGTTCCGCCGGATCAGCGAATCCGTTAACGCTCAAACCACAGCTCATTTGACTGGTTTCACCGCTGTGCCCACCGCCAATCAGGACCAGGTCGGAAACTATCTGTAGCTCAGATTTTTGCATCGATTAACAGCATCGCAGGCCATGTTGATCTTCGGAGGTATTTATCGCTCTGGCATTATGCGTGCAGCTTTTGTACTGTAAAGCCATGATTGCATTAAATCGAATCGTTTGCGTAGGACTAATGCTGCTCATCGGAATAAATTCGAGCCCACTGGCAGCACAGCAGTTTCGCGAGGTCGAGCAAAGACTCCCTGGTATCCGCGTCGAACAGCTGTTTAGCGGTCTCGGTGTACCCTGGGGTATGACATTCATATCCGCGCAGCAACTGCTGGTCACCGAGCGCACGGGACAGATACGTCTGCTCGATATCAGCAATATATCTTCGACGACACTGAGTGGCGTGCCCGAAGTTGTTGCCGAGGGTCAAGGTGGAATGCTGGACGTAGCGCTTGGATCGAATTACTCCAGCGAAGGCTGGATTTATTTCACCTATAGCAAGCCCTCAAATTCCGAGGCCGCGACCACGCTGGCGAGAGCACGCCTGGATCGAGACCGCCTGTTCGACTGGCAGGATTTACTGGTGACCGATTCGGCGACCGATACCCGACGACATTTCGGCAGTCGAATCGCGTTTGATAGCGACGGACATGTTTACTTCGGTATCGGAGACCGTGGAGAGCGAGGTCAGGCACAGAACTTGAGCAATCACATTGGCTCGATTATCCGTCTGAATCTGGATGGCAGCATTCCGTCCGATAATCCCTTCGTCGACAATCCCCAGGCAAAGGCTGAAATCTGGAGCTATGGCCACCGTAATCCACAGGGCCTGCTATTCGATCAGTCGAGTAGCAGGTTATGGTCGATCGAACATGGGCCGCGTGGTGGCGATGAAATAAACCTGATCGAAAAGGGTCGGAATTATGGCTGGCCGACGATAAGCCATGGCAAGGAATACTGGGGTCCGGTAGCCGTTGGCGAGGGCACAAGCAAACCCGGTATGGAGCAACCACGCAAGGTTTATGTTCCATCGATCGCACCCGGTAGCCTGATACTATATCGGGGCAACGCCTTCCCCAAATGGCAAGGAAATCTATTTGCGGGCGCGCTGAAATTGATGCATTTGAACCGAGTCATGCTATCTCAGTCAGGTCAGGTGAATGGCGAAGAAAGAATACTGGAAGAATTGAATGAACGCATTCGCGCTCTGACCGAAGGTCCCGAGGGCTGGATTTACTTCTCCACCGACAGTGGTCGAATTTTGCGTATTCGCCCCGCGCCATGATCAACCAGCTCATCGAGGCCTCGCTGCAATGTCCTTACTGCTGGGAAGAAATCACTTTGCTGGTCGATGGTTCGATCGAAAACCAGGAATACATCGAAGATTGTGAAGTCTGCTGTCGTCCAATCGATTTTGCGGTCGAGGTTGACGAGCAAGGTGACACCAGAATCGAAGCTCGTCTTCAGCATGAGTAACCACTAGCGTATGATAAAAGCCGCACCCGGGGTATCCAAATCAGTCTCCTCGACTTGTAAATCGTCGACCCGGGCATGGCCTGGGCCGATGCGTATTTTTTCAAGCACCCGCGTGATCGCAACAGATTCGCCCGATAACAAAAATTCTACGCGACCGTCTGCCAGATTTCGTACATAACCCGAGATATTTTCCCGTTGCGCGTGAGATAATACGAAGTAACGGAATCCGACACCTTGCACGCGCCCCGCTACAATCCCTTTTAGCTTAAGAGTCTGAATTTAAGCTGTCCTCGATTGCCGCCCTTTCAAGATTCCAGAACTCAGCCCAGTGTGCCAGTAACTGCAAACCTTTGCGTTGCTGGTTTTCGTCCCCGGCCTCGATGCCAAGGCGATAATTTTCGACACCTTTAACCAGATATCGCTGGTAATTCTTGCCCAAGCGTAAATCCAGATCGTCCAGAAATTCGCGCTCAACCTGAAAAGCGAGCATCAATCCCTGGTCGAGTGTAGCCAAAGCGGCGGTCAAGCCGGCCTGATCGAGATTGGCGGTTTGCAACTGCCTGCCACCCGCCTCTATTTGTTTCAGTGATTCGAGAAAATAGTACTTTTGACTACTGCGGCTTTTTTCATCTGTTGAAGAAGTACAGGCCAGCAGCATTATCGGCAGCAGGCAGAGCAGCAGGCTCCCGCGCAGAGTCAGAATCATAATTTCCCGGCGATTCGCATGCGCAGTGCATTAAGCTTGATAAAGCCCTCGGCGTCCTTTTGATCATAGGCGCCGCGATCATCCTCAAAGGTAACAATAGCTTCGTCAAACAGGCTATTGCTCGCCGACTTGCGCCCGACCACGCTGACCGAGCCCTTGAAAAGCTTGACCCGAACTTCACCGTTAACCGTGACCTGCGATGCATCGATCATTTGTTGCAACATTTTGCGCTCGGGGCTCCACCAGTATCCGTTGTAGACCAGCTGTGCGTATTTAGGCATCAATTCGTCTTTCAAATGCGCTACTTCGCGATCCAGTGTAATCGACTCGATACCTCGGTGGGCCTTGAGTATGATGCTTCCACCCGGAGTCTCGTAACAACCGCGCGACTTCATGCCAACATAGCGATTTTCTACGATATCCAGACGCCCTACTCCATGCGCTCCACCTTCGTGGTTCAATCGGGTTAGCGCCTGCGCGGGGCTCATGCGCTCTCCATTGATCGAAACAATGTCGCCGTTTTCAAAGCCGAGTTCCAGGTAGGTCGGCGTATCGGGTGCGTTCTCCGGGGATACCGAGCGAAGCCACATTTCATCATTCGCTTCAAACCACGGATCTTCCAGCTCCCCTCCTTCGTAAGAAATGTGTAGCAAGTTCGCATCCATCGAGTAAGGTGACTTGCCACCCTGTTTTTTCTCGATCGCGATTCCGGCGGCGTCGGCGTAGGCCAACAGGCTTTCACGGGAGTTTAAATCCCACTCACGCCACGGTGCGATAACTCGAATATCCGGACTCAGCGCGTATGCACCGAGTTCGAATCGCACCTGGTCATTACCCTTGCCGGTGGCACCGTGCGAGACTGCATCGGCACCGGTTTCAGCGGCAATCTCGACCAGGCGCTTGGCGATTAACGGGCGCGCAATCGAGGTCCCCAATAGATACTCACCTTCGTAGACGGTGTTGGCGCGGAACATCGGGTAGACAAAATCACGAACAAATTCTTCCTGCAGGTCTTCGATGTATATTTCCTTGACTCCGTACTTCTCCGCCTTGAGTCGTGCCGGTTCAAGTTCTTCGCCCTGACCGATGTCAGCCGTAAAAGTAACGACCTCGCACTCGTACTCGTCTTCAAGCCATTTCAGGATGACCGAAGTGTCGAGCCCCCCGGAATAGGCCAATACCACTTTGTTTACTGATGATTTGCTCATAAATTATCCTGCCGCAATTTCACCCGGGAATACCGAGCCTGAAAAAGGTGGCTATTGTCTTTAGAAACCGAGCAAAAATCCAGCATAAGCGTATAATGCGGGCATCAAAAACCGAGGTAACCCCATGTCAGATTCGGCTTTCAGGGTGCATGCCATGGAATTGGGCCCCATGGGGAATTTTGTATACCTGGTGGAAGATATCGCCAGTCGTCGTTGTGCGGTCGTAGACCCGGCCTGGGAAGTCGAGCAAATTGTTGCGCAGGCGCGCAAGCTCGATCTCAATATCACCGATATATTGCTGACTCATAGCCATCACGATCATATCAACGGAATCGACGGTCTGTTGAATCATGCCGGCGCAGAGGTACATTTACTTAAACCGGAGTATGAGTTCTGGCAGCATGAACTGGATAAACCCAGCCTGCACCATGGTGGCGACGAACTGCAACTGGGCGACACCACAATCAGGATTTTGCATACGCCCGGGCATACTCCGGGTTCAGCCTGTTATCAGCTGGGTAACGAAATTATTACCGGTGACACCCTGTTCGTGTTCGGTTGTGGTCGATGTGACCTCAGTGGCGGCAACCCCGAAGACATGTTTGTCACGCTCAAAAACATGAAGGACCGCTTGCCCCAGGATATGCTTATTCATCCTGGTCATAATTATTCGGTCAAACAAACCTGCACCCTGGGAGAACAGGTCGAAAGCAACCCGTTCATGCATTACGACGATGCCGAATCCTTCGTCAACTATCGAATGCATGTGCATGACAAGACCCGCGACGAACCCTACGCCGCCGTCAGTAAACAACAATTGAAAATTTCCAACCTGCTTTAATGGAATTCTTACTATGAAAAAAGTGAAGCTTGCTCGGCTCGCCGGTCTGACACTCGCGCTGCTATTGTCCGCCTGTGCCAGCGAAACTTACCTCGAGGCCCCCGACACCGAACCCGGGGATCAGCTCAAAGCCGACTACCTGATTGGTGAGTGGTGCGGTAATCGAGAATTGACTTCACAAGCCAACAAGGATGCCGGGCACAGCGCATTGGTCAATCTGACGCAAGTATTCTGGAGGTTTGATGTCGACGGTAGCTGGGATAATTCTACATCAGGTTGGTTATACTCCAGCCTGGGTACATGGAATCTACAGGGAAGAGATCATTTCATACTCAAAGTTAACAAAGGGAAGTCGAAAAACTACCAGGCCAGCTTCAGGAATTCGGGTACGGATCTGTATCTGCAGGATGAAGAAAGCCAGTTTCTGATCCTGTCCAGGTGCGAGTAACAGGCCAGGCTTAAAACCTGCAAGGGCATCCGACTAGTCAAGGCTACCGAATACGCGCCGCAACAGTTTGGTGGTCCGCGTCGCCGGATTGGCTCGAATGCGGGCCTCTTCTTCAGCGATCAAAACGAACAGGCCTGTGATCGCCTTATCGGTAGCATAGCTTTCCAGATCAGGGTCTACATCACCGACCAGCGGCAGGCTGTTATATTTTCCGACAATTTCACCATAGTACCGGGTAGCGCTGGTCTGTTTCAGGCTGTCGCTGACTATGGGCAGGAACTGTGTTCGTAACTCGGCACCCGTAGTTCGTTTCAGGTACTGGGTAGCGGCGTCCGGAGCACCATTTAAAATTTCAAATGCATCGCTGATCGCCATCGATGTAATCGCCTTGATAAAAACCGGTTTGGCCTTACCGGCCGCTTTTTCGGCACCACGATTGAGTTGCCTGACAAAACGATCGACATCCTTGCCCAGACCTATTTTACGCAGTGCCTTTTCGACCTTGCGTAGATCCTCGGGAAATTCGATTTTAAGCTGCGGATTTCCGAGATAGCCATCCTTCAACGAAGCCAGGTTCGCTCCTTTGGTAATGCCTCTCGATAGAGAGTCCTTAAGTGCTGCAACAACCTCGCTCCTGGTCAGAGGAATTTCCTCGGCGCTGGCGCTGATAATTTCAAAAGTCTCGCGCAGGTCCTTGTCCGAACAGGCCAGCACCGAAAGTGTCAGTATTGCAATCAATAACGGCTTCACTTAATTCCTACAGATATTCAAGTATTTCGCCCAGACCTTCGACGTGGACATCGGTAAATTCGGACCAGTCGACGTCACCTCGAGTGTCCAGGTGTACGGTCGCAACCCCAGCGTGCTTGCCGGCTTCCAGATCATACAAATAATCACCCACCATAACCGTATCATCGGCGTCAGCCTGCCAAAACTTGAGTAATTGCAAAATACCATCCGGCGAGGGTTTCGGAATACAGGAATCGCGGTCGAGAATATGGTCGACCGGAAAAAAATGATCGATCGCACAGGCCTGCAAGGTCTGCTTTACGACCGGCATGGTATTGCGCGTCAAAATAGCCAGTTGACAGCCACTGGCATGTAACGCTTGCAGCAATTCATCCGCCCCCCGCATCATCGAAGCTTTGCCGGCATAATAAAATTCGAGTTCATTGAGCGATTCCCATAATGGCGCAGCTTCGGTTGCTGGCATCGCCTGCAAAGCCTCCAGAATCGGCGTCTGTGGCGCCAGGCCGAGTTCGCGGCGCATATGCTCAAAATCATGCGCACTAACCGTCAATGTGCCGTCTAGATCAAAAATCCAGTGGCCACGGTTTTTAAGTAAATTCGATTCAAGCATAGTCTATCGGTTTTCGTTGGGAATCGAGATATTTCGTTGTAGTATCACGGTTTCGCAATTTAACAACCGGGGGCAATGATGGCAATCGGGATCGGCGACAAACTACCTTCGATCGATTTACAACAAATGCAGGACGGCACTGTCGTGACGCTAAACAGCAGTGATTTGTTTAGTGGCAAGAAAGTGGTGTTATTTGCGCTACCGGGAGCTTTTACCCCGACCTGCTCGGCATCACACCTGCCCGGCTACGTCGTTTTATCAAATCAATTTTTTGAGCGCGGCATCGATAGTATCGTATGCCTGTCGGTAAACGACGCCTTTGTGATGGATGCCTGGGGCAAGGAGCACAATGCCGACGACAAAGTTATCATGATCGCCGACGGCAGCGCTCATTTTACGCGCGCGCTTGGCCTCGAAGTAGACCTTGATGCTGCTGGAATGGGCATTCGCTCACAACGCTACGCGATGCTTGTCAGCGACGGTGTCGTCGAATCCCTGAACCTGGAAGTGCCACGTGAATTCAAGGTCAGCGACGCCGAAACCATGCTCGCCAGCCTGTAACGAGAAAAGTCATGCCGACGCCCATAACCCCCAGCGCATTCGTCAAAGAAGCCTACAGTCTCGAAGATGAAGGCAGCATGGTTGATTTTTACAAAAAATGGGCCGCAGATTACGACCATGAAATGCTGGATCAACTCGGCTACTCCGCTCCGACACAGATAGCCCGTTTGCTCAGCGAACAAGTGACCGATACCCGGTCTCAGGTATTCGATATCGGCTGCGGTACCGGCCTCACCTGCGTCTTTCTCGCTGAAAAAGGTTATGCAAATCTCGATGGCATAGACCTTTCAGCCGACATGGTGGGTGTCGCAGGAGAGCGAGGCATCTACCGCGAATTATTAGTTGGCGACGTCAATCTGGCTTTACCGCTCGAAGACGCCAGCTACGATGCAGCGATTTCATCCGGGACCTTTACCCACGGCCATGTCGGGCCGGGGCCTTTGAGCGAAATATTCAGGATCCTGAAACCGGGAGGCATACTCGCCTGCACCGTACATCAGGGTCTATGGGAGTCAATGGGCTTCCGGGCCAGTTTCGAGGCTCTGGTCAATCAGCAGATCGCGCAACAGGTCAGTCTGGAACTGGATAGCTACTATAAGAATGGCCCGTCGGAAGGCTGGTTTTGTATCTACCGTAAAAGTACCTAACTCACATCCCTCAAGTTGACAAAATGTTCCAGCAGGGTGGTGACGTAGCAACCCGACGGCAGTGTCAATTTGAGCATCAGCATTTGGTCGGTGGCATCGTAGTCATAACTGAACTCCTCTACCGCTACTCTTAAAGCACGCATTTGTAGTTTGGCTCCCTGTTGCTCCAGACAAGCTGTGATATCCGCGTGTGCATTAAACATTCCGCTCTCAATTTCGAGGGCATGGCCGCTCATCAAGCTGGATCCAGTACCGTAGAGACTTGCACAACTGGTTATATCCTGTTGACGGTACCGGTCGAGCAAAACCTCATCGAGTTGATCCGAAAAAATCGAACGGCTACCGCGCAACATGAACACATCCCCCGGCAGCGGACAATCCCAGTGTCCGAGTTCGATACGTCGTGCCAAAATCTGATTGAAAAGAAAGCTCCGTAGTGACGATATCAACAGGCTTTTACGGCTGCGCTGCAGCCTGCGACCATCGAGCTGTATAAGCGCCTTTCCAACATTATCCTGTTTTCGCCCGAATCGCTGCACGCCAAAGTAGTTGGCAAAACCCCGCTTGACCAGGTCATCGATCTGTTGCCTGGTTCGCTCAGGTAAAGTCTCGACTTCACATAATCGCAGCACAAACGAGTTTGACTTATGTGTGCCCGGCCTGAGTTTTTTATTGTGCCGGGCCTGTCGTAAAACACGATAGCCATCACCGCTTAACTTTTCGCTCGGAGAGGTCTGTCCCGGCAGATGCAGGCTTAGCCACTGACGTGTCAAAGCATGCTTGTCCTTGAGTCCACTGTAACCGATCAGTTTCGGTTGAAGGCCATGGTCGCGCGCCACTCGAGTAATCAATTCCTGGGTGCTAAGACCGCTCTTCTCAATCTGTAAAAAGAGGTGCTCACCCTTACCCACCGGTTCGAATCCGAGATCTTCGTTAACCTGGAAATCAGACGGTTTTGCTTTCAGAACTGCACTGACTAGCGCAGGCCCATAGGGATAAACCGGCGCTAGCATCATAAGCCGCCAGCTTTCTCGGCAACACGATTGCGCAAATAGTTGATTTTGACCTGACTGGCAACAACTACGGCATTCTGATCTATGGCCGTTCTTGCCAATCCAAGCAAGGCCCCGGCATCGGGTAACAAGTCGGGATAAACAGGAAAATCGATTCCATGACGCAGTTCTTCGAGCCAACCATGTCCAGCACCGCAGTCGACTTGTCCCGTTATCTCGATATCACCCACACTGCTGAGTCGTTCCTGACCCACCAGCCTGGCCCCATCCTGATCGTCCCGCTCATAATTAGCCCAGTAAATTTCCTGTATGCGGGCGTCAAGCGCAACCAGCGTCTGCTGACACCGATAACGGTTCAGGCAGACCTGGGCCAATACCGCGAGGGTTGAGACCGGTACCAGCGGAATACCGAGCGCGAGACCCACTCCCTGGGCTTGTGCGGCGGCAATCCGTATACCGGTAAAAGCGCCCGGTCCATTACTGAAGGCACAATGTGAAATCATCGATTTTGAAATCCCGGACGCCTGCAGAACCCGATTCATCATTTGCGGCAACAAACGGGTGTGTTGTCGAGGTGCTATTTCAAATTCACTGAAAACCTGTCCGTCTTCACGTAACAGGGCCGCAGAACAGGCTTCTGTGGCAGTATCGATGGCGAGAATATTCACGCCGGTATGATAGGGGATGATGCCCTTTTCTGGCTAGCCCAAAAAAGGCAGTCCTATATATCAGTTCAACTTAGTTCGGCAATAACCTGCCTGGCATCGACGATCAAAGGATGATTCGGATTTTCGTCGACGAATTGTTGCATGGTATTACGCGATTCTTCTTTCCGAACCAGGCCAGCAAGGCTGATGCTTTTACCAAACAATGCGTTGGGACGCAGATTGCTTTGCCCGAATTCGCCGAGGAAAGTATCGAAGGCGCCAACCGCATCCTCAAGCTTACCCTGATCCATTTTGAGTTGCGCCAGACTGAACATCTGCAATTCAGCCTGAAACTCTTCATCACGGGTTAAATCGTCTTTCCAGTAAGGTTTTAGCAAGGTATCGGTGGATTCGGCGCCGCGAATACCCGCGTTATACAATACATCGGACCTGGCGGACTCCTTTTGCGCCGGGTTCAACGACTTCAGACGCGCCCAGACCGATTTGAATAATCCCGTAAAAATACTATGCGACGAAGTTTCAACGATAGTAGTAGTATCCTGCGCAGCTGTGGGCAGGGTTAACATCAGGCTGGATAGGCAGCAGATGACGAGCAGTAATTTTTTCATAGTGAGGCCCCTATTGGCTCAACAGCTTGCTATAAGCTTCATATTCGTCCTTGTATTTCCCATCCAGATCTATCGCTTTTTGATAGCTGGTTCTGGCTTCCTTCAAATTACCGGCCTTGTACTGTGACATAGACAGGTTAATCCAGATACCGCCATCCTTGCTGTCAAGCTCGGCGGCACGGCTATAGTTGGCGATCGCCCTGTCATAGTTTTCCAGTAAAAAGTACAGGTTTCCCTGGTTGGTTTTTACTGCGCTATTGTTGGGCGCAAGCTCATCCAGCGCTTCGAAAGCGATTTCTGCATCTTCATATAACCCATAACGCGCGTAAAGGATAGCAATTTGTAGCCGAGCGGCAACATTTTCCGGATCGTTGGTCACCATGGTCTGATAAGGCAGCACGAGACGATCTATACTTTTTTCCAGTAACAGGTTGCGTGCCTGCCTGACCAGGCTCTCGGTGCGTTTTTTCTCCGGCAAGTCGATGCTGTAGCTGGCCTTGCGCAGGGTGACCGGTTGATATTGCTGCCATGCCTGGTTCAGGTCGATGATGCTGATCTCATTGGCCGCCAGCGCGGTCTGATATTTACGCGCACCTTCGGCCCAGGCTTCATTGAAATTGGTGTTGACCATGGTGGCTTCCAGTGGAATCCAGACATTCCCATCCTTGATTGCGAGCAGACTGTTATCCTGGCTGATCAAATCGGCCTCGTCCGCGCCAAGTCCGGTATCAAACATCAGGAACAGGTGCCCCGGAATCTCGACAAAGGCGGTCCTGATTCCAAGGTTTTCGAGGCCGGCGCTGATCAAAACCGAGAGATCGTCACAGTCACCGCTCTTCAAACGCAAGGTTTCACGCGGAAACTGCACGTAGTCGATTTGATCATCGCGTAAATCGGTAAACGGCGTATTCGGGTCAACGATGTAGTTGGTGCCCGTAGCGCTCAGACTGCTGAAGTAAGCCATCGCCGAGACCAGCTTTTCGTTCAGTGGACCTGGATCGGGTTGATAGGTATTAACAACCTGACGCACGAAGTCCCGCAGCGTATCATCTTTTGGTGTTACAAAAGATCCAATCATCTGCGCATCGCTCCAGATGATCGCGTTCTTGCCATAGATGGTCATCGGTTGAGTCATCGAAATATCGTCCTTCCGCCCATCACGTGAATAGCTTAGCTTGACTTCGACCTGTACATCGGTGTCTTCATCGACGTCGAGTATTTTATTGTTGAAGGTTGCCCTGATCGGGATTTCCTGGGTCTCATTTCCCTTGATGGTCACAATATCAACCAATGTCGGAAAATCCATGAACTCCTTGATCTGAAAGGAAAGTTTGAGGTTTCCGTAATCGCTGGCGCTGGCATTTTGCAGCTTCACACTGCCGATGGGTTTATCCTGGTAATTCTTGTATGCCGCGGAAAAAACCGTTTGCAGGTTTAAATCCGACAACAGCAGTTGCGGTGCATTGTTTTCAAATTCGAGCGATTTTTTACGCTCCGCAAAAGCGACATTCAATATCGCTCGATTATCGTCACTGGGATCGAGCTCTACCGCTTTTTCGTAAGCCGAAACTGCATCATCGAAGCGCCGTCGTTTACGATAAAGGTTACCCAATGCTATATGCGGTTCAGCCCAGTTCGGTCGAACACTGGCGGCTCTTTCGAGATGTTCGCGTGACGCATCAAACAGATTCGCATCCTGATAAACCTTGCCGATCTGGAACTGTAATTCGGGTGACGCCGAGTCAAGACTAATCGCAGTCTTTAGATATTCGATTGCGGAGCCGGTTTTTCCCTGCTGATTAGCGATGTCACCTTGCAGCACCAGCACTTCAATATCCTCGGGCGCGAAATGTGCGGCCGCCTCCGCATGGATTGCGGCGGCGCGGTAACTTCGCGTCACAAACAGGCTTCGGGCATAGAGCTTACGTGCGCGCAGGGATTGCGGATTCAGGGTTACCGCGGTTTCGAGGTAAATCTTGGCTTCCGCGTACTGATCTCGGGCAACTTCGATTTCACCAGCCAACACATACAATTCGAAGGCCTGGGGATTGTGTTTAATCCCATGCGACAACGCTTTTACTGCTTTTTGCTGACGCTCGATTTCCACATAGGATTGTGCCAATGCAGTCCACGCATCAACTACCAGGGGACTATCCTTGCCAGCTCGTGTCAGGCGCAGTACGGCCTCTTTATGATTGCCTTGCTTGGCCGCGAGTTTACCCAACAGGTAGTATCCAACACCCTTGGTTTCTTTCTTACCCGACAGTTTTACCGCGATCGCCTTGGCTTCATCATCGCGACCCAGGCTAAGCAGGGAGCGGGCTTTACCCACCGCAGCATCACCAGATTCGGAGTTTGCGCTGGACACCGCCCCGTAGTGGCCCAGGGCTTCGTCGTAGCGACCCATGTCGTACAGATCACGGGCAATCTTGAGGCGAATATCATGGGCATCAGGATTGCTCTCGGCCAGGGTCTGGTAAGCCAGCAAACCTTCATCCGCCAGGCCGGCTTCGATATAGGCACGTCCGAGCAAATAACGTAACTCAACGTTAGCACCATCCTTTTCCAGGCCATCCTCGGCGCAGCTGACCGCACCAATTGCATCGACGAGCTCCAGGCTCAGGCGGGTGCAGGTCAAATAGGGTTCGACATCGTCGGGCTCCTGTTCGAGCACCTGGTCGATCAGGGCTCGCGCATCGAGAAACTGTTCGAGCTCATAGTAAGCCCGCACCTGATACCTGATCGCTTTATTGTGATACGACTCGATCTCGGCGAGTATCTTGAACTCACTGATCGCACGCGTGTAGTCTTTTTGCCGGTAAAGACTCATGCCAAGCAGATCGCGCGCATCAGAATTATCGGGTGCTATTTTAAGCAGGCGATCCCCCAATTTTACCGCCTCGGCATACTCCCCGGCCTGGTACAGAGCGACCAGACTGTGGAAATGATTTTCCTTCGCTATAGACGGCTTGGAGCGTAAACCGCGTCCGCTCACCGACAACACCCTGAACCAGGTGTATTTTCCCGCAGATTCGATCGGTAAGCTATGCCTCAATTCGGAACTGGTTGAGATAGTCTCAAATGGGCCATCCCTGTCACTTGCTGCCTGAATTTCATACCGTTCTATCAGCGGAGACTGGCTGCTACTCCAGACCAGGTTGATGCTTTTCCTGTTGGCGGCAATATTTAAACCAAACGCCGCATCGGGATATTCGAGTAAATCAAAGCGGAAATTCTTCTGCAATCCGATATCGTTTACATAGACGCTGTTTCTTGCACCCGACATGACCGACAGCGAAGTCGCTTCGTCGAAATAAACCAGAGTACCATTTCTGCCTTCTGCTCCGAAAGACTGGTATGGTTTCAGGTCCTGGTAGATTTTCACCCAGAAATCGCTGAACTCTGAACCGGCCAATACATAGAGCCGATCCTGCTGATCGATGTCAAGACCGTAGAAACGGGTGACTTTGTGCAGCGATTCACCTTCTATCCCGATTGAGCCTATCTTGCGCCGATCCTTGCTGATAATCTGAATCAGCCCGTTATCACTCGCATCGGCGACATAGAGATTGGATTCACTATCCACGGCGATGGGCCCAACCTCGACGAATAGTCGTTCGCCGTCGTGTTGTGCCTTGATCTCTTCAAGAAATTGCCCATCGTTTGAAAACACCTGGACTCGATTATTACCCTTGTCTGCGACGTAGTATTTGCCGCCATGAATAAAAACGTCATTTGGGTCTATAAATCCACCGGCCGAAGTACCGTAACGACCGATAGTAAACAGGTTTTGACCACCGTGGGTAAAGGCATGCAGTTTGTTCTTGTCGAGAATAGCAACCGACTCCGGGCCGACGTAAATAGCGCCGGGTTTCTTGGCAACCTCAGTAAATACCCCTTGTTCACTGCCGTCGGAATCCAGAATCACGATGTCCTTATTCTTCGCTTTGACACACAATGTCTGACCATCGATAAATGTAGACACAACCTCGCATGCCACGTCAGTGACCGCGGAAAATACGATCAGGTCAGCTGTTTGCGGGGTCGCGAAACTGGTTTGATCGAGCTGGAACACTTCGACTTTTTTATTCTTGTTGTCCAGGACTGCAATTTGTCCGCCGGCGTTAACCGAAAGATGGGTAATGTTTCGATACTGGCCGCGGGATTGTCCCAGAGATCCAAATTGTGCGATTACTTTGCGCTTGCGCCAATCGAATATGGTAATACGATTGCTGACATCGTCACCCAGATAGAGATTGCCATCCAAATCCGTCGTCATCGCAGTCAATTCTGGTGTGCTGTCGAAGAATTCCTTTAAATCGTCTGATTTGAGGCGTTCAATCAGATCGCCGTGTACATTGAATATAGAAATACGTGACGACTTCTCTAATACGTAAACGTTTTCCTGCGCATCCAGACTGACATGTATGGGTCTTTGCAAATCATTGGCACCCCCACCGTGTTTTCCGATGCTGTGCAAATACAATCCCTGGTGATTGAACACGCTGATCTGCTTGTTATTGACATCAGCGACATAGATATTTTTGTTAATTGAAATCGCGACCGATCGGGGATTATTCAGTTCGCCGGCATCGCTTCCTGATTGTGAAAAAATATTTTTGAGATTCAGCTCCGAATCGAGTATGCCGACCTGGCCGGAGCCCTCATTGATGACAACAAGACTGCCATCGGGCAGTAAATCAACCCCACCCAATTCAGAATCCTTGAAAACTGACGGTGAGAGGCTGCTTACTTCAATATTACCGTCCGTTATCTTTAACAGACTGCCTTTCTCTTCGCTGCTGACATAGACCACACCATCATCAGCAATTTTTAGCCCGCTAGCATCTGCCAGTATCCGGGCGTGTTCACTGGCATTGACAAAGTGCAATATCTCGAGCGCCTGGACCTGCCCGCCTGACGCAATCATCAGCAAAGAGATAAAAGCTATCGTACTAGCTTGCTTTATTATGACACTGCTCCTCACTGGGTCGCGACGCCATGCGCCTTAGCCGGCACTAACAGCTATTTTCAATAGCCTGTCAGCTGGCTATCCCTCGTTTGCTATTCCTGACGAAATTGACGAAGGCCTCGACCTCGGGAAACTTTTTACACAAAGGCTCCAGGCTTTCGAACCGATTCTGCTTCGATCCCTTGGCTTTTAATAGCTCACGAAACGATTTATGCAAAGCACGAATCAATTCTGGCGAAAAGCCATTTCTTTTCAATCCTTCCTTGTTTATGCCGATCACCCGAGCGCGATTTCCGGCCGCTGTCGAATATGGCGGGATATCCTGTGTGACCACAGAACCAAGCCCGCAAAAGGCCCTGATTCCGATCTGGATGAACTGATGCACCGAGGTAAAACCACCCAGTATCACATAATCCCCTACCTCAACATGACCGGACAACGATGCTGCATTGGCAAAGATCGAGTGATTACCGACCACACAGTCATGGGCTACGTGGCTATAGGCCATAAACAGGTTATCGCTACCGATAACCGTTTTACCGCTACCCTCTTTGGTACCTCGATTGAGCGTCACATATTCACGAATTACATTCCGATCCCCGATCACCAGCCATGTCGTCTCTCCCTGGTATTTTTTATCCTGTGGTGCATCACCAATCGAGGAAAACTGGAAAATCCGGTTGTCTCTGCCAATTTTACTGGGCCCCATGATAACGACATGTGGACCAATCACGGTCCCCGTGCCGATTTCAACTTCGGCTCCTATGACAGAGTAAGCTCCGATCTCAACATCGTCAGATATTCGCGCACTGTCATCGACTATGGCAGTAGCGTGTATCATTGATACCGATCCTGCGCTGAACACATCATTTCGGCCTCGGCAACCACTTCATCGTTCACCGATGCCTTGCATTGGTACATTCCGATGCCGCGCATATTACGCATCAAGGTGACCGTCAATAGCAGTTGATCTCCGGGGATGACCTGGTTTCTGAAGCGAGCTTTGTCGATACCCACCAGCATATATAGTTTTGACTTATGCGCATCTCCCATATCAGAAAATGCCAACAAGCCTGTCGCCTGGGCCATTGCTTCAAGAACCAGCACACCCGGCATAATTGGTTGCCCCGGGAAATGACCCTCAAAAAATGGCTCATTAACAGTAACATTTTTAATCGCTGTGAGGCTTTTCCCCTGCTCGATTTCGACGACCCGATCGACCAGTAAAAATGGATAACGATGTGGTAGAAGTTCCATCACTTTTTCTATGTCAAATTCCAAATCAAATCCCCGGTAATGAGTAATATGGATAAAAAATTCAGTTACTTGTTCGACTTGTCAAGTCGCGCCACTGTCTGGGCGAGCTCGTCGAGCGATTTATACCTGACGTTGGTGCGGTGCCACAGGCTGTTTTCCAGCAAGGGCGTACCGGAAGAATAAACCCCGGCTTGCTTGATATCCTTAGTCACCAACGACATAGCAGTAATCGTCACATGATCTGCCACGGTTAAATGCCCGAGCACTACTGCCGCCCCAGAAATTTTACAGTGCCGCCCGATAGTCGCGCTACCGGCGATCCCGACACAAGCGGCTATCGCGGTATGCGCGCCGATACGAACGTTGTGGGCAACCTGAATCTGATTATCAAGCTTGCAGCCATGTTCGATGATAGTATCATCCAGTGCACCACGATCGACCGTGGTGTTGGCTCCAATCTCAACATCGTTGTCGACGACAACGCCGCCCAGCTGCGGAATTTTATGCCAGAGTTGTTGGTGACTTACCAGACCAAATCCATCCGCTCCGATAACCACCCCGCTATGCAATATGCATCGATCGCCGATTTTAACCGATTGTCCGATACAAACCCTGGAATGCAGATGGCAATACCTACCAATGATTACGGACTTTTCAACGATGGAGCCGGCACCGATGGTACAACCCTCACCTATCTCGACATCATCCTCGATCACTACCAATGCGCCTACACTGACGTCATTGCCTAGTCTGGCACTTGACGCTATCTGGGCTGACGGATGAATACCAGGTTCGACCTCGTATATGGTTTCCAGTTCCAGCGCCTTTATTGCTAGAACGAAGCTATATTGGGGATTGTGCGATAACAACAGAGCCTTACTGTCGACACTATCCGCTAGTTCCGGGGTTAGTATAACAACACCACATTCACTCCGATTTATATCAGCCAGATACTTGGGTTGTTGCACAAAACACATGTCATTGCTGGTTGCTGAATCGGGTGATGCCACGCCTTTGATTGTCAGCCCGGAATCACCCCGAAATTCCAAATTTAACGTGTTGGCCAGTTGTTGCAGGTTTAGACTCATGAATACAGAATTCTTTGTCGCGCCGGGCTAATGAGAATGAGGCTAGTCTAGCCTATTGAGCAGCTTCGCTAGCGTCTGGTAATAGCTTTAACATTTCGATCGTTTCTGTGGTGATGTCTATCTGATCCGAGACGTAGCTGACACCCTCGGTCAGTATCAGGTCAAACTTGCCCTGGTCTCCCTGCTTTTTCAACACCTTGGAAATAACCTGCTGTAACTCTCTTATCTCCTCATTGCGGCGTAGATTCTGATCCTCACGAAATTCCTGTTCGAGGAATTTAAGCTGGCTGACCTTGAGCCTTATTTCACGTTCCAACTTGCGGCGCGCATTAGAGGTGGTGGCGTCGTCCGATTTCAGTTGATCTTCCATAGCCAGAATTTCCTGGCGTTTTTCCCTTAGCTGGGCCTCACGTGGCTCGAATTCAGCCTTGAGTCGCTCTTCGACCTTGCGTGCCTGTGGCGCCTGCTTTAAAACACGTGCAGTATTAACAAAGCCGATCTTATAACCCGATTCCTGGGCCGATGCGGTTTGCATTACCACCAGGGCCAGAGGTATCAGAAACAAGCGTAGTAAACCGTTCAATGTAGTCTCTAAAATCTCGCACCAAGCGAGAACTGAAAGTTTTGGGTATCGTCACCAGGTTGATCATTCAGTGGAATTGCGTAACTGAATTCGATCGGGCCGATAAATGAGAGCCATTTGGCTGATAATCCTACCGATTGCCTTAGTTCATCGGATTCGTACGAATCGACATCGGCAAACACATTTCCCGCGTCGAAGTATACCCCAAGCCGAAAAGTTTCTGAACTGCCCAGGGCTTCGATTGGAAATAAAATTTCGGTCGTCGTGATCACTTGGAAATTCCCGCCAAGAGCGTCTCCGTTACTGTCGAGCGGGCCCAAACTGTTAAAATCATAGCCCCTGACAGAACGTACACCACCCGCAGTAAACTTTTCGAAAATAGGTAAGTCAACGGACTCTCCGTAACTATCTCCATATCCCAATCTACTCCTGAAAGCAAAGGTAAAAATTCTACTCAAAGAATAAGCAGTTTGGTGTAGATACCTTACTTTGTAATAATCCAGGTCACCGGTATGAAGTTCGAGATTAACTCTGTTGAGATGTCCCGATTCGGCAAAAATGCGCCGGTTTCGCGTGTCCTTGGATAAACTCACAGCACCAAACAAAGTATCGTAGCGATCACCATCTATCTCGGAATGTGGCGTTGATTCATCGTACTCATCGCTATTATCGATGATAAAATCGAATACCTCATCCGAAGAACCACTGGTTGTTTCGAGATCGTTGCGTAATACACCCAGGTCGAGACTCAGTGTATTGAACTCCGATAGAGGAATACCGTAATCGATTGAAAAACTGATCCTGTCGATCAAATAGTTACTGGTGTTATTTTCCGAGGCATCGGTTTCCGTCACGCTGAAATTGAATCCTCGACTAACCCCATCCGGCGTGTAGTAAGGATTTTTGTACTTAAAGGCATAGCGCTGAGAAGCCGAAGAATTGTCGAAGGTTAAATCAACCGCGTTGCCCGAACCGAAAATATTTTCGTGCGAGAAACCAAGATTTAACAATGCACCCTGAGACTGGGAATAACCGATCCCGATCTGCATATTACCTGAAAAACGTTCACTCACGTTAATGTTGATATCGACCTGATCATCCGTATCGGGCACCCTGATCAACTTGACGTCGACCGAAGCAAGATAGTTCAACCGCTGCAAACGAACCCGCGAACGGTCCACTTTCGAACGCTGATACATAGCGCTTTCTAACTGACGCATTTCCCGTCGCAGCACGGTGTCTTTGGTTTTTTCGTTACCCGAGAATTCGATGTAGCGAACGTACATCTTTTTGCCTGGTACCACCAGAAAACGCAGTGAAACGGTGTTTTCCTCTTCGTTTAACTCATTTAATACCCTGATTTCCGCGAATGCGTATCCTTCCTCGCCGAGGCGCTTTTTCATCGCGCTAATCACTTTGTTTATTTCCTTGCGTGAAAAAATCTCACCATCTCGGAAAGTAATCAATGCGCGCAACTCATCGGCGCTGACAACCATTTCTCCGGCTACCTCGACATTGCTCAGTACGAATTGCTCACCCTCGAAGATATTGATGGTGATGCTGATATCCTTGCGATCAGGGCTTATCGTAACCTGCTGTGAATTAACTTCGAACTGGATGAAACCGCGATCAAGGTAATATGATTTCAAGGTTTCGAGATCAGCGGTCAACTTGGAACTCGAGTACTCGTCATCGGGAAACCAGCCTTCACTACTGGGTTCCAACTGAAATATTTCGAGTAAATCATCTTCATCCACATTTTCATTGCCTGTGATGTTGATCGATTTTATGGTTGCCGAAATGCCCTCCGATATAGTGATATCAATCGCAACCCTGTCCTCATCCAGCGGTCGCCATTCGGCCTCGATACGCGCAGCGTATTTACCGAGCGAGTAATAAACTTGCTGCAACTCCAACTCGAGTTTTTCCAGCTTGTTTTCATTGAATATACGACCCTTGGACATTCCAACCCCGTCGAGGGCCTGTTCCAGCGCTTCATCCTCGATATCGTCGTTGCCATCGAAGTTGACTTCGGCAATCGAAGGCCGCTCGATCACCTTGATGACCAAAATATTATCACGCCTCAATAATTCGATATCGTCAAAAAATCCAGTCGAATAGAGCTCGCGAATGAGTTCGGGTGTACGGTCTAAGTCGAGCGATTCACCGACATTGACCGGCAGATAACTGAAAACCGTGCCAATGGTTATCTTCTTGATACCGATAACCTCGATATTCTCGACGACAAAGCTTTCGGCACGCACCCAGGAGGACAGTGACAACAGCACCAGGGCACTGATCCAGACGGAAATTCTCAAATTTAATCTACCAGGCGCAACAAGTCGTTATAGATTGCAATAGACATCAGGCAAAACAGCAGCACAATACCAATTTTCTGACCAATAATTTCCATTGCTTCTGACACGGGACTACCCTTAAAAACTTCGACAACATAATAAAACAAATGACCACCGTCCAACATCGGCACAGGCAGCAGGTTTAATACCCCGAGACTGATACTGATGATCGCGAGAAATCCAAGAAATGGCTCTAAACCAATACGCGCCGAAACTCCTGCATAATGCGCGATCGTAATCGGGCCACTCAGATTTCTGACACTGGCTTCTCCGGTGACGAGCTTACCCAAAACTCGTAATGTAAGCCAGGTCATACGCCAGGTTTTATCCAGCGCCTCGACCATAGCATCGAGCGGTCCATAGCGCTCGGTCACCCTCATTTCAAGTCGGACCGACTCGGGAATTTCGATCCGATTTCGCACACCGATATAGCCGTAGGTTTCACCTGCCTCACTACGACTACGTGGTACCAGAGTCATCTCGACCTCCTCACCTGCGCGCAACACTTTAAGCCGCATTGCGATTTCCGCGTTGGCGCGAATTAGTTTGACCCATTGTCGTGCGCTTATTACCGCTGTGCCATCAAGGGAGATAATTTTGTCCTCGGCCTGCAGTCCTGCCTGGTCGGCTGCGCCATCGGCATGCACCTCGGAAATTATCGGCGGGATGTCGGGTTGCCAGGAAGACAGTCCAAGATCTCGCATCAAATCGATCTGCTCTTCCTGTAACAACTGCAGTTCCCGTATATCGATTATCTTGTCGCGAATCTGTAAATCCCGGCTTTGCACCTGAAGTACAATTTCATCGGCACTGACAGACTCCTCCAGCATCGCAAATCTGGCTCGCTCCCAGCTGCGGGTTTCAATCCCATTCACCGAAACTATAAGATCACCTTGCTGAACCCCAGCTGTATAGGCGGGACTCGAATTGGCTATTTCACCGATAACCGGTTTGATTCCACCAACGCCGACCAAAAATATCAGGTAATAGGCAATAATCGCAAACAGGAAATTGAATGCAGGTCCGGCGATCACAATGGCAATACGCCGCCACACGGATTTTCGATTAAAGCTACGTTCTAGCTCATGTTCCTCGACCTCGCCTTCACGTTCATCGAGCATTTTAACGTAACCACCTAAAGGAATACTGGCAACCACATACTCGGTCTGATCGACACCCGCGGTCTTAACCCATAGCGGCTTACCAAAACCTATCGAAAATCTCAGGACCTTGACGCCGAGTCTTCGGGCAACCCAGAAATGACCAAATTCGTGCACCGTGACCAGTACTCCGATAGCGAGCAGGAAAGCGAAAATACTGTACAAAATTCCGAGGAAATCCATCGTCATCAGGCCTGTTGTTCAACCAGTTGACAACACAGCATGCGAGCGCCGGCATCGGCTTCAAGAATACCTTCCAGTCCGTTAGCCGGTCCTGTAGTTGTTTGTTCCATGACTTCAGTAATCAATTTTGCTATCTCGGTAAATCTGACTTTTCGCTTTAGAAAATACTCTACAGCAACTTCATTCGCCGCATTCAGTACCGCCATGCTGGTTCCACCCTGTTGCCAGGCCTCTCTTGCCAGGGCCAGGCATGGATATCGCACTTCATCCGCGAGTGTGAAGTCTAATCGACTGACCTGCAACAAATTCAATGGTTCCACCCCGCTTTCGACCCGCTCAGGCCATGCCAGTGCATTCGCAATCGGTGTACGCATGTCAGGATTACCCATCTGAGCAATCACCGACCCATCCTTATAGGACACCATCGAATGAACAATACTCTGTCGATGTAAAAGGATTTCCACATCGCTTTGATCCACTGCAAACAGCCAACAGGCCTCAATCAATTCCAGGCCCTTATTCATCATTGTGGCCGAGTCTACCGAAATCTTGGGTCCCATGTTCCAGTTTGGATGGGCACAAGCCTGTCGAGGAGTTACTTCGTCGAGACTTCCAATCTCGTGATCTCGAAATGGCCCGCCTGAACCGGTCAGAATTATCTTGTGCACACCCTTGTCGCCAACCCCGGATTCGATCGAGCCAGGTGGCAGACACTGAAAAATTGCATTGTGCTCACTATCGACCGGCAACAGTTCAGCCTTATATTGCCTGACTTCGTCCATAAACAAGGCGCCTGCCATTACCAGCGACTCCTTGTTGGCCAGCAGGATACGTTTTCCAGCTCGTACCGCTGCCAGAGTTGGGAGCAAACCAACCGAGCCGACGATCGCAGCAACCACCACATCGACTTCATCTGCGGCTGCAACCTGCACCAGCCCCGACTCGCCTGCCAGGACCCGTGTCGGCAGATCTGAAATCGCTTGCTGCAACAGTTCGGCACTGTCGGCGTCACTCATCACCGCGTAGCGCGGTTCAAACTGACGGCACAGCTGTTGCATTTTCTGATGATTATTATTCGCGGTGAGTGCGTACAGTGCATAGCGATCCGGGTGACGTGCCACTATATCGAGCGTGGATTGCCCTATCGATCCGCTTGCTCCGAGCATCGTAATCTGTCTCACAACTGGCCCGCGATGAAAATACCGGCGACAAACACCGGTGAAGCAGCGATCACACTATCGATACGGTCCAGCATGCCACCATGCCCGGGCAGTATCTTACCGCTATCCTTGACCCCGGTTTCCCGTTTCAGGATGCTTTCAAACAAGTCGCCAACGATCGAGATCAGTGAAGTAGCAATACTGATCAGGATAAATTCCACTAGCTCCAATCCCCAGCCGTCGCTGATCTGGTAGATACAGATTATCCAGAACAGGTTGGCCACGAGTCCCCCGGCAACGCCCTCCCAGGTTTTACCCGGACTGATCGCGGGCGCCAACTTATGCTTACCGAAACGACGGCCACTAAAATAAGCACCTATGTCGGCGACCCATACCAGGCTAAGCAGGTAAAGCAACAACTCCCCACCGTAGGTAGAGTGGAGATAGACCAGACCGTGCACGCAAATCCATAACAAATCCAGCCCCAACCCAAGCACGATAACGCGCGCCAGTAGTGGCCAATGGCCGCTGTAGCGATAAACGAACAACGCAATTGCAATCAGCACCCAAAGCGTCAGACCCGCCAGGGATTGCCACAGAATTAACGCTGGATTGAGTGGCAACGACCACCAAAACAGCGCGGCAAGTAGTGCTGAAGCCAGGCTCGCGGGTATCACCGTCGGCTTGATTGTCAGCGCCAGCATTTCTTTCGTGGCCACAAATAAAATCAATGCGAACAGGATGCTAACCCAGAAACTATCGGGTATCAGGATAATACTGACAACGACAGCCGCAAGAATGATAGCGGTGATAACACGTTGTTTAAGCATCAGCCGCTAATTTCAACTTGTTCGCTGGTTTTACCGTAACGGCGTTGCCGCCTTGAATACTCATCCAGTGCTACCTGCATATCATCGTTGGAAAAGTCCGGCCAAAGTCTGTCACAAAAGTAAAACTCTGCGTAAGCCAGTTGCCATAACAGAAAGTTACTGATTCTTTGCTCACCGCCCGTACGGATAAACAGATCGGGATCCGGGCCATCCCCGAGCGATAGCGCGCGTCTAAAAGTCTGATCATCGATCTGCTCGGGGGACAATTCTTCGTCAGCAACCTGCTGAGCCAGGAGCCGGGCCGCATTAACGATGTCCCACCGTCCACCATAGTTGGCTGCAATATTTAATGACATGCGGCTGTTTTCGCGGGTTTTGTTCTCGGTATCGCGAATTTGCTGTTGTAGCGCCTCGGAAAAAAGCAACTTGTCCCCAACAAAGCGAATGCGGATACCCTTGTCATGCAACTCCCCGGTGTATTTTTGCAGGGATAGCATGAATAGCTCCATCAAACTGCTAACTTCCTCGTTCGGGCGACTCCAGTTTTCACTGCTGAATGCGAACAGAGTCAGGTGTCTGACACCCACAGAAGCAAAAAACTCGACGCTGCGACGTGTTGCTTCAACACCTTTGCGATGCCCAAAGCCACGTGGCATCAGCCTTTTTTTCGCCCAGCGTCCATTGCCATCCATTATGATGCAAACGTGGCTGGGAATTGTAGCCTGGGCTGTCATGATCCCGTATAAATACCGCGATCAAATCTCCATCAATTCTTTTTCCTTGGTTTGTAACAAGGTTTCAATCTCGTCAGTAGATTGATTAGTCACTTGCTGCACCAGGTCCTGCCCACGATGTTCCTCATCCTCTGAAATATCCTTATCTTTTGATAGTGTTTTCAGGTCATTGTTTCCGTCACGGCGGATGTTTCTGACCGCAACACGCGCATTTTCAGCCAGTTCACGCACCACTTTCACCAATTCCTTGCGGCGCTCCTCGGTCAGTGGTGGCATCGGCACTCGAATCACGGTTCCTGCGGTAGACGGATTCAATCCAAGATCGGAGGTCATGATCGCCTTTTCAATCACCTGCACCATCGACTTATCCCAGGGCGCCACTGCCAGGGTGCGCGCATCTTCAACGGTAATATTGGCTGACTGACCGATCGGAACCTCACTACCATAAAAATCAACTGTTATATGATTGAGTAAACTGGGATGGGCGCGCCCTGTGCGTATTTTGCTCAGTTCGGCCTTGAAAGCCTCGATGCTTTTGCCCATACGATTACGCGCGTCTTGCTTGATATCTTCTATCATTGTTCCACCTCTTTCCGAGTGACCCGGGTTCCCACCGGCTCACCTCTTGCCAGCTCAAGTAATGCGCCTGGTTGATTGATGTCGCAAACCACCAGATCCAACGCATTATCATTACATAAAATCATTGCCGCGACATCCATCACCGCCAGACGTTGATCGATCGCTTGATCATAATCGAGCTGCGAGTAACGCAACGCGTCTTCATGTTTGAGGGGATCCTTGTCGTAGATACCATCTACTCGGGTCGCCTTGATCAACAGGTCCGCCTGAATCTCTATCGCACGCAAGCTGGCACCGGTATCGGTGGTAAAGTAGGGACTACCCGTACCGGCCGCAAAAATCACAATCTCCCCCGCCGCGATACGCTGCCTAGCATCTCGTTGAGTATAGCGCTCACAGACCTGAGGTATGTCGAGACCGGACATAACAGCAGCTCTGGCACCGTGTCTGATTAACCCATCATGTAACGCCAGTGCATTGATAACGGTAGCCAGCATGCCCATATGATCGGCAGTTACCCGATCAAGTCCGTTTTCAGCCAGGTTGGCACCACGCATCAGGTTACCACCGCCGACGACACAACCAATTTCACCACCGGCGCCGTGCAATGCGATCAACTCGCCGGCGAGTTTATCGATCATCGCCGCATCGATACCCGAGCTCAGACTGCCTAACAAGGCTTCACCACTCAATTTGACCAGGATGCGCTTATGTGTAATTGTCGTCATACGATTCAATCCTGGTTCATTAGCAAACCCGCATCATCTGTGCCCGCAGGGCGGCAATTTCGAAGATCGGGTCAGTATTTATTAAACCTGAATCCATGGGTTCAGGTTAAGCACAACGCATTATAAGGCTATTTCAAAAAAAATGGTCTTTTGCGCAAATCACAGGCAAAAAAAAGCCGCGAATTTCGCGGCCTTTTTTGCTTTCAGGAGTTTAACTGCGATGCCACTTCAGCCGCGAAGTCCTCGACTTTTTTGTCGATGCCCTCGCCCACCTCGTAACGGATAAAACGGTTAATTGAAGCTCCGGCGGAAGCTAACAACTGCGCAACCTTTTGCTCCGGGTCTTTGACGAAAGGCTGTCCCAGCAAGGTCACTTCGGCAAGGAACTTGTCTAGTCGACCCTGGATCATCTTCTCGATAATTTCGGCGGGCTTACCACTGGATTCGGCCTGCGCAATCAAGATCGACTTTTCCTTTTCGACGAATGCCGCCGGAATCGAATCCTGATCTACAAATTGAGGATTAGCGGCCGCCACATGCATCGCGATATCACGCGCCATATCGGGTTCAGCACTGGAGTCAATCAATACACCGATGCGTGCACCGTGCAGATAGGAAGCGATAGATACGTCGGACTGGATCAATTCAAAGCGACGTATCTGGATATTTTCACCCACCTTTGCAATAAGCGCCTGACGAGCCTCTTCAACAGTTTGACCGGTGCCCAGACTCATAGCGGACAATACCTCGATAGAATCCGGTTTCTGCCCAGCCACGGTTGCCAATACTCCATCAGCAAAGGCCTGGAAATTATCATCCTTAGCGACGAAATCGGTTTCGGAATTGATTTCGAGAATCACCGCCATTTTCGAATCATCGCTAACCAGGACCTTGATAGCACCATCTGCCGCTACACGCCCGGCTTTCTTGTCTGCCTTGGCCGCACCGGATTTACGCATCAGCTCGGCTGCTGCTTCGATATCGCCATCGGTTTCAACCAATGCTTTCTTACATTCCATCATGCCCGAACCAGTGCGTTCGCGCAGTGCTTTCACTAAAGATGCTGTTATAGCCACTTCAATACCTCATTGTTTGCCGGTCGTTAATTACAAGCGCCAGATTAATCCGTACTCTCAGCCTTCTTCACAGCCGCTTTCTTAGTGGCTGCCTTCTTGGTCGCGGCTTTTTTAGTAGCTGCTTTCTTGGTTGCGGCCTTCTTGGTCGCAGCCTTCTTGACCGGCGCCTCGGCTACTGCTTCTTCAGGTGCTTCGCTAGTCGCTTCCTCGGCTACTGCATCTTCAGGTGCCTCGCTAGTCGCTTCCTCGGCTACTGCATCTTCAGGTGCCTCGCTAGTCGCTTCCTCGGCTACTGCATCTTCAGGTGCCTCGCTAGTCGCTTCCTCGGCTGCTGCATCTTCAGGTGCCTCGCTAGTCGCTTCCTCGGCTACTG
>JAAESG010000562.1 GCA_024229615.1 Gammaproteobacteria bacterium
CCAACTCGCAACGTGAACTGTCCATCGAGTATGTAGATGACCTCGTCATAAGTTATGTGCCAGGGGATGGAGCAGTCTTCGAATACGCCGATCCCGGCACCCAATTCCTCGGAAAACGAAACATTGACCAGGCCGATGGTTTTCATGCCGTTTACGGGTTCAAGGTCAAGGTCTTCTTTTCGAAAAAGTTTTGTTTCTGACATGGTGTTTCTCCTTGCTTGTAATTGGATGAATTCCGCGATCTCAAAATCCGAAACGACGAGGTGTCGACCTGCCGGGCGTTAGTCGCCGCTGGAATTGAGAATACCCCCGGCACGTACCTTTTGCAACGCGGCGCGCAAACCATTTTTCTCGATTTCCTCGTGAAAGGCGAGGCAGTCGGGATTGCTCTTGTTGGCTTCGCTGTTGTAGGCCGCCATTTCCTCGCCGTGGTTGATCGCGCTGGCAAAGCCCTGCAGGTCCAGCGCTCCATTCAATCCCTGTTTTGCGATCATCATCGTCGCTGCCGGCAACGACGCGATTCGACGGCAGACCTTGTTGACTTCATCGAGTAACTGATCGGCAGCGAAAGCGTGGTTGGCGAAACCGATTTCGACCGCCTCGCGACCGGATACGGTCAGACCCAGCATGATCATTTCCTTGGCCTTGCGCGGCAGCGAAATGCACGGGATGCTGTTGAAATCGGGGATATAGAAAAAGTCGATCTCGGGCTCGCCCATGACCGCGTCCTCGGCGGCGTAAACCAGATCGGCACCCATCGCCAGCTCGAAACCGCCGCCAACGCAATAACCCTCGACCGCGGCAATGGTCGGCTTGGGGAAATACCACAGGCGTTTCGACAGGCGGCAGGACACGTTCTTGACGAAATCGCGGTAGGGCTCCGGCGAGCCCTGGGTGACGTCGAAACCGGCCGAGAAATTGCCGCCATTGCCGCTGACGACCACTGCGCGCACACGCTCATCCTTCTCGAAGCGGTCAAGTGCGTCAAACATGGCGTCGTACATTTCGTAGTTGATCGCATTCTTGCGCCGGGTATTGTTGAGTAGAATCCAGCCGGTGGCTTCGTCGACCCTGGTTTCAATCATTGCTGTCATTAGGTTTCTCCGCGTTGGTGGCGTTGCGCCGCTCGTTTTCCATGCGGCGCAATTCACGTTTCATGACCTTACCGGTGTTGCCGACCGGCAATTCCTGCAGGAACTCGATTTCCTTCGGGTAAGC
>JAAESG010000563.1 GCA_024229615.1 Gammaproteobacteria bacterium
AAATACGACCGAAGAACGCTTGTCAGGTGAGCTTCGTTCAAGACGATGACACGGTCCGTGCACTCTCGCCTGATTGAGCCGATCATCCTTTCAATAAAAGGATTTTGCCAAGGGCTTCGCGGGGCCGAGATAATTTCCTTGATGCCCATGTTTTTCACTCGATTGCGAAAGAAAACGCCATAGATCGAATCCCGGTCCCGCATCAGATACTTCGGTGCCGTCTCCCAGGGGAAGGCTTCCACGATCTGTTGGGCTGTCCACTCGGCCGTCGGATTTGAGGTTATATTGAAATGTACGACTTTGCGACGGCTGTGGCTGAGAACCACCAGAACGAACAGAATGTTGAAGGCGGCTGTCGGAACAGTGAAAAAGTCAATCGAACACTTGCCCGCATGATTTTTTAGGAAAGTCCGCCAGGTCTGTGACGGCTCTGAATTCGGCGGACGCCGGGGCATCAGGTTCGATACGGTTCGTTCGGAAACCTCGAAACCCAGCCTGAGCAATTCCCCATGAATCCTTGGCGCACCCCAACTCGGATTGGCTGCAGCCATTCTCTTCACCAGGTCGCGGATCTCACGACTGA
>JAAESG010000564.1 GCA_024229615.1 Gammaproteobacteria bacterium
CCGAGGCATTCACGAAAACTTACACCGTTTATCCGGTCCCGGTTGGATTGATATGACGATGGTTGCGAGCTTAAGTAAGTGCCATTCGGGGCAGACCACGATTAATTCGTTAACTCAAAGGGTATTGCATGCTTTTACTCGCTTCAAGCCGAAGCTAGTAGACTGAAACCCCCCGATTCGCAGGCCCGGTCGATTACTTCGCCCCCTTTGAGCACCAGTAGTTCACCGGCGTGCAATGGCCGCCAGTCACCGTCGGTGAGCGGCATGGTCGATACCAGAGTGACCTTTTGCACCCGGTCGGATTCGAGCTTCACCGAGGCCAGCTCCGATTGCCCGAAGCCGTAATCACAGCTAACCGATGTGTAATACAGGCCGGGCGCGCAAATTGAGCCATCAGCCTGCGTGCGAACATGCCCGTGTACAAACATCACGTCGCTGTCTGAGTACAGAAAATTGGCCGATCCCATTTCTCCGATTTCGCGGGCGAAGTCAAAGACCGTCTCCCGGCGAGCCTGCAGGCTCGGAATCTCCGGGCTCTGGTTCCAAAGTCTCGACATCCGCTGCATCAGCACGCAAAAGGCATGCTCCGAATCCGTCGTACCGACCGGTACCGCCGCGCCTTTTGGATCGAGGCGATATCGGTCGTCGATTCCGGGCAAATCACCATTGTGCGCGAAGCTGTGCACGCGCCCGGCAAGTTCACGCCGAAACGGATGTGTATTCCTGAGTTCCACCGGCCCGAAACTGGCGCGCCGGATATGCGCAATGACGATCTCGCTGGTGAGTCGGTAACCGCGCAGAGTTGACATCAGCACGCTTTCCGCCGCCGCTGTTGATTCACGGATCAGGTTTGCGTCGGGGCCCTCGTAAAAAGCGACGCCCCAGCCATCAGCATGCGGTCCGGTTTCACCACCATGACGCGCAAATTCGTTTAATGACAGCGTAATGCTTGCCGGATGGTGGGCCGACATCCCAAGTAGCTCGCACATTTTCATCTCCCTAAGTAATACTCCGGGATCATCCTAGACTGTGCCTGGATTTAAACAAGTACAATAAATGTACCGAAACTAGCTCATCAGGAGAGGCTTTTGCGCAATTCCTCGGGATCGTAAAAGACACTGTAGTTAAACCAGTCGTCGATGCCACCCTTCAGTTCCCGGTCACCGCTGACGCTCAGCGTTTTGTTCCTGAGTTCCTTCCGGAATGTCGTGTAACCCATCCAGATATCCGCCATAACCTTTGACGTAGTAATGAATTCGAGATCGATGTCGAAGCCAGGGTACTTCACACACAGGTCGACTTCACCGCGGTCGACCACGAGCCAGTAGGCCCGCCGATTCGCCGGCACGTCGGGGAACATGAAACTGATGACGACTCTTCCCGCCGGAAAGCCGCTGACATCGATGCGCCGTCGAATATCCCACATCAGCAACTGCGGGTCGTAGTCGTCCCGGGTCAGCCGGCTGCGTGCCCACTTCAGACCCCACAGACCCAGGCGAACGACGACCTCGCCGAGGTCGCGACCGGACTCGGTCAGGAAATACTCCGCAGATTCGCCCTTACCACATTTTTTCTCGACCACTCCGGCTTGCTCGAGCGACTTGAGCCGCTGCGACAACAACGATGGCGACATCATCGGGTTACCGTGTTTGAATTCGTTGAAGCGCTTACTGCCGCACATCATTTCGCGAATGATCAGTGGCGTCCAGCGCTCGTTGAAGATCTCGGCGCCCTTGGCGACGGGGCAAAATTGGCTATAACCCTTCATTGCTTTACTCCCGGATTTGGATCGCGAATCGTATGCACGGTACAAATATTGTACTTGTTGTTCTCTGCGATTGATGGAAATATCTGCATACTGTAAACGATCGAGACGCACAATCCAGTACAAATGTTGTACTTGTTTGAAAGTCAACAAACTGGATCATGTTGTGAAAACCTGTTTCACTGACCCGGAGCATAAAATGAACGCCACATTGAAAATGAGCACAGAAACTACACTGAACTGGAAACAACTGTCTGCCGAACTGGGCGCAGGCTTTGCCACCGAAGCCGCCAACCACGACGCCGACAATCAATTCGTCCATCGAAACTACGCACAATTGCGCGACAACGGGTTCTTCAAGATGGCGATCCCGATTGATCTGGGTGGCGGTGGTGCCAGCTTTGCCGAGGCCAGCGATGTCATCAGGGAACTCGGCCAGCACTGCGGCTCGACCGCGCTTTCATTCGCCATGCATACTCATCCGATAGCGGTCAATGTATTCAAACACCTTCGCGGGGACGAAAAAGCGACCGCGACGCTGCAAAAGATAGCGGACAACGACTTGATCATTGCCAATACCGGCGCCAACGACTGGCTGGCGTCATCCGGAGAGATGACCCGGGTCGATGGCGGTTTCGAGGTTTCTGCACGCAAGCATTTCGTCAGCGGCAGCCCGGGTGCCCAGGTATTCGTCACCAGCGCTAACTATGAGGGTGAAAACGGTACCGAAGTCTTGCACTTTGCGATCCCCTTCAACAGCGAGGGCATCACACAGCATTCCAACTGGGACACGATGGGAATGCGCGCTACCGGATCAAACGACGTCAGCCTGGAGAAGGTATTCGTGCCCGATGCCGCGATCATCGTGCGACGACCCGCGGGCGAATGGCATCCGATGTGGAATGCCATCCTGCCAACCGCGATGCCTTTGATCATGGCGGCTTATGTAGGCCTCGCCGATGCGGCGGTTGAGTTAGCCCGCCAGACAGCCGCAAAACGTCCCGATGAACTGGCCCCGGTGCTGGGTGAAGTACTGAACCAACACACCCTGGCTACACTTACGCATCGGGACATGATCCGAATCAACGACAATCACGGGTTTACACCGAGCAACGAAATTGCCGGCGATATCCTGGCCCGCAAGACTCTGGTCGCCACTGCCGTACAGAAAACTGTGGAACTGGCAGCTGAAATTATAGGCGGCCCCGGATTCTTCAAAGGGAACCCGATAGAGCGGATTCAGCGAGATATCAAGGCTTGCCATTTCCATCCGTTGCCTTTTCGTCGGCAATACCGATTGACAGGTAGAATCAGCCTTGGGCTGGATCCGACTAAATGAGGGTGAATCGGGGCCAGGAGTACCAGACAGCGAGAAGCGATGATGAGCCGAACATATAAACATAGCGATGAAAACCGCAAGCTGCGCAATGCACTCGGTCAGTTTCCGACCGGCGTTGCAATTGTTACGGCGCTCGACGATGAGCTACAACCCGTAGGCATGACAATCAACAGCTTCTCGTCGATATCGCTGGCGCCCGCATTGATTTCATGGTGTATCGATCACCGAGCGGCGAGTCACGGGGCATTCACCAATGCCAGAAACTTCACAATTACGGTGTTATCGGAGTATCAGGAAAACCTGGCCATACGCTTCGCCACCCGTGGCGCCGACAAGTTTCGCGATATCCACACTGACAGTAACGATGCGCCCGTCATACCGGACGGGTGTGCCTGGTTCAAATGCCAGGCGTATCGCCCGATCGCGCTAGGTGATCATACGATGCTGGTGGGCACGATCATAGAATTTGCCCGCTATTCAGTACCTGCCCTGGTATACAGGGACGGTCAATTCCAGCGACTTGTGGCAGATACCGAAGCAACAACCCAGGCTGCGGCCTAGTAAACAGGTATATTGCACCAGGAATTTGACGTCATAGGCCCAACTTGGTTTGACGACGTACACCCGTTTAACCGTCCTGCGATTCGAGACGCTTGCCATTTCCGACAGCGACGATCTCGGCCAGAATGGACACCGCGATTTCTCCCGCGGAACGCCCACCGATGTCCAGGCCAACCGGTGCATGCAGGTGTTCGAGGGTCTCCTCGTCGAAACCCGCCTCGCGCAATCGATCGAGGCGTCCGGCGTGGGTCCGGCGGCTGCCAAGACAGCCGATGTAGTAAGCCGGCGATTCGAGGGCGGTATGCAGCGCGGGGTCGTCCAGGATCGGGTCATGGGCGAGAATCGCCAGAGCCGTGCGGGAATCGATAGTCAGCCCCTGCATGGCCTGCTCGGTTCGTTGGTGGATAACGTTAACGCCCGGCAAGCGCTCTGACCTGGCAAAGGCGGGGCGTGAATCGACTACGGTGACTTCGAAGCCGATGGCGGTGGCCATCGGCGCCAGTATCTGGGCAATATGCACGGCACCGATGATGATCAGTTTGCGTGGCCGGGAGTGCGTCATCACGAACAACTCGGATTCGGCTTCCCGAATAACGCTGCCACCACCTCCCTGTTTGTGCAGGCAGTGCACCTGGTTCAAACTGTCCTCACTGAGTCGTAATGCGCCAGTGACACTGGTGTCATCCACCATCAGCGTAGCACCGTTTGCCAGGTCGATAACCCGCGTAACCGGTGAATCCCCCATCATTTTTTTGAGTTCGGCCCGGGGCGGTGCGCACATCACGAAAACCCGGAGGCTACCACCGCAGGTAAGGCGAACTTCCCGCGCCTGTTCGTCACTGACGCCATACTCCAGACTTTGCGGCTCGCCGGCGGCGATAACATCAATCGCTTCAGAGATAACAAAAGGTTCGATGCAGCCACCGGAAACCGAGCCAACGAATACACCCTTGTCATTGACGGCCAGTTGACTGCCCGCGGGGCAAGGTGATGAGCCCCAGGTGCTGACCACTACCGCGAGGGCAACGCCGTGCCCTTCATCCATCCAGGTAATGGCCTGTTGCAGTACATCGTCACCGCTCGCCGCTGCAATATTTGCTGTTTGTGTGGTTGGCATTTATTCGTCCTCCTGCCCTTAGTGACCAAAACCCGGGGTTGGATCAAGCAGTTCGACAAGCTCATCGGTGAGCGCCTTGCCGAGTTGATCGGCATCGACCAGGGTAAGTGCACGCCGGTAATAACGAGTGACATCGTGGCCGATACCGATTGCCGATAGTTCTACCTGACCCGAAACCTCTATCTCAGCGATGACCTGGCGAAGATGCTGATCCAGAATCGAACCGCTATTGGCGGACAGGGTGGCATCATCGACCGGTGCACCGTCACTGATAACGATCAGAATCTTGCGTTGTTCATGCCTGGAACGCAAGCGCCGATATGCCCATGCCAGGGCTTCGCCGTCAATATTCTCTTTAAGCAGGCCTTCCCGGAGCATCAGGCCGAGACCCAGCCGCGCACGCCGCCAGGGTGTATCCGCCGATTTGTAAATGATATGGCGTAAATCGTTGAGCCGCCCCGGCTGGGCGGGTTGCCCGGAGGCCAGCCAGCGCGCTCTTGCGCGGCCGCCTTTCCAGGCCCGGGTGGTAAATCCCAGGATCTCGACTTTTACCCGGCAGCGTTCCAGGGTGCGCGCAATCATATCGGCGGTGATAGCAGCCAGCAGGACGGGCTTGCCACGCATCGATCCGGAATTATCGATCAGGCAGGAAACGACCGTATCGTGCAACTTGATTTCCCTTTCGCGCTTGAACGACAGGGTATTCAGTGGATTGACAATCACCCGCGATAATCGCGATGTATCCAGTTCGCCTTCTTCCAGGTCAAATTCCCAGCCGCGATTCTGTTTGGCCAGCAAACGGCGTTGCAACCGGCTCGACAAGCGCCCGACAATGTTACTCAGTTTGCCGATGTGATCGTCAAGCTGGGTACGCAGACGAACCAGCTCGCTGCGATCGCGCAGGCTGCCGGCGTCTACAATTTCATCGAACTCATCGGTGTATACCCTGTATTCCGAAGACAGGGCGGGACTCACATCGAAGAAAGCGTTGGGAATTCCGCCACTTCCGTCGATCAGGGGTTGATCCACATCCTCCCCGGGCAACGGCGCAGTGGCCCGGCTTTCCCGCAGCACACCGTGTTGAGCCCCGACCGCCGCGTCATCCCCGGTTTCCTCAGCCGAATCCGCGTGCTCGTTCAGCAAATTGCTCTGCACTTCGGAGGGCGGGAGAGTCAATTCGTTATCGTCAGGCTCGGCTCCCGGGAAGCCAAGCACTGTCAACAGTTTCCCTGCGTGCGTGGCGAAATCCTCTTGTTCCTGCAATGATTCGGCCATGGCGTGGAAATAGTCCAGATGCGGAGTGAGCATTTGCCGCCAGTCCTCGAAGGCTTTCTCGGCTTGCGCCGGCGGCGCAAGTCCTCCCAGGACCTCACGCGCAAATATGACAACGGCCGTCGCTAGTTGTTCCGGGTGCAGGTCGGGCATGGTGGACAAAGGGCTACGGCCATACTCGTGTTGAAAATGGGCCTGCAGATTCTTCGCCACGCCGGCGAAAGAATTCGCCCCCAGGCAGTCGCAGCGGACCGCCTCCAGCGCCCCGAACAGAGAATACGTTTTCGTTTCTCCCGCCGCGACCGGGATGGCCAGTTCATCATCGTGGTAACGCGACCAGAACGCTGCCGTATCGGCCTGCCCACGTAATCGGTCGATCTCCTCATCCCCATCCGTATTCGACGGACGACTGATGAAAACGGTATTGCCCCCTGCCCTGGAGTCGCCGGATTTAAAGCTGACTGCCAGCTTCGGATTTTCGGAAAGCGCTCTAGCCGTGGCGGCGGTGACATTCCGGAATTCCGTGATGCGTTCCGGATTCACTATTCAACCAGCTTCGGGTTGATTGTTGGCCGTGCTATCCGGAAGATCCCGGCCGAAGCAGCGTTGATAGTATTCGGCAACCGTGGCGCGCTCATGGAGGTCGCACCGGTTCAGAAATGACACCTGAAAGGCAAAATCCAGGTCATTGAAAATACGTGCATTTTGTGCCCAGCTGATCAGAGTTCGCGGGCTCATCACGGTGCTGAGGTCACCGTTCTGGAATCCGCTTCGCGACAAATTCGCGAGCTTGACCATGGTCTCGAGAGTGCCCGGTTCTGCATCCCACTCCGGCACCTTGGAGCGCACAATATCGATTTCCGTATCCTGTGGCGGATAGTTCAGGGCGGTGACAATATTCCACCGGTCGATCTGACCCTGGTTTAACGCCTGGGTCCCGTGATAAAGCCCGGTGGTATCGCCAAGCCCCACCGTGTTGGCGGTTGCCAACATCCGGAACGACGGGTGCGGGTGCAACACCCGGGATTGATCGAGCAGGGTCAAACGGCCATCGGCCTCGAGCACGCGCTGGATAATGAACATTACGTCGGGCCGGCCGGCGTCGTATTCGTCGAATACCAGCGCAACCGGATGCTGATATGCCCAGGGTAAAATGCCTTCCCGAAATTCGGTTACCTGCTTGCCGTCATTCAGCACGATCGCATCTTTTCCGATCAGGTCCAGACGGCTGATGTGGCTGTCCAGATTGATGCGCACACACGGCCAGTTCAGGCGCGCGGCGATCTGCTCGATATGCGTGGATTTGCCACTGCCGTGAAACCCGCTCACCAGCACGCGCAGGTTATGCGCGAATCCGGCAAGTATCGACAAGGTCGTATCATGATTGAAGCAATACGCCGGATCTACCTCGGACACATGCTCGCTGCGCTGGCTGAACGCCGGCACTTCCAGGTCCACATCCAGGCCAAAAGTCTGCCGTACCGAAACCATCAGGTCCGGTGTGGCCGGCATATCACCTTCGAAACTGTTCAATCCCTACTCCCGCCACGGGTAATCCAGATTATTCTACCTTCAGCTACGCGCTTTTGCGCGGTCGGTTGATACCCAGCAGACGATCGAGCTTAAAAACCGCATCCTGCGCATCGAAGCCAACCGCGTCGGCGCCGATTTCGTCGGCGAATTCCTGGGTTACGGGACAACCGCCGACGATAACCTTGACCTTATCGCGCATCCCGATTTCCTGCATACGCTTGATAACATTTTCCATTTCCATTAGCGGTAGCGTCAACAGGGTAGACATTCCCAGTGCATCGGCATCGTGTTCCTTCACCGCATCTATAAACGTATCAATATCGATATCGATACCGATATCGACCACATCGTAACCATTGGCCTGCAACACGGCCGCGACCACGGATTTTCCTATGTCATGGATATCGCCCTTGATGGTGCCGATGATGATTTTACCATGGGACAGGCGTGTACTACCGACCTCCTTGATCCTTTCATCAAGTATTGCCGTGCCCTGTTTCATCACATCCGCAGCCATGGCCAGTTCGGGCAGAAAGATGATGCCGGCACCAAAGTCTTCACCGACCTTGTCGATACCCCGGGCCAGACCTTTTTCCACCGCGTCGAGCGGGTCGACACCAGCTTCCAGCCCATCGTTGACCAGTTTGATGCATTCTTCCTCTTCACCATCGATGACTGTCAGCGCCAGTTTTTCAAAATATTCTTCATTAATTTCGATACTCATGAGAATTTCCTCCACTATCTGTTTGTTAGTTAACCGAGGTCACGCTGCATGCAGAAATCCAGGTAGGAATCGAGTTCCTGCTGAATTTCGACCGCCACGGGTGATTGGTGGTTGTCCAGAATTGAGAGCGCCTTCTGTTTGGCTTTTTCCTGCAGCTCTACATGTCCACGTTGCCAGGATTCGAAGAACTCCTTGTTGTTCAGTTCGGGCATATAAAATTCTTCGCGGAACCATTTGCGGGTGTGCTTTTCCTTCATATAGCTGCCGGGCAGAGGACCGACTTTCAGGATCGTATCAACGGAGAGCCGTTCCTCATCGACCTGGATACCTTTCAGATACTCACCAATGTAGGCTGCCATCTCGTTTTCCAACACCATTTCCGGCCAGGACACCAGGTTAAATCCCGCTGTTCCGCCAAGATCAATAATCCAGCTCAGGCCGGCAAGGGCGTAGTTATAGTTTTTCAGCGCCTTTTCATGCGCGGTCTGCTGATCAAACTCGCAAGAGTCACTCATGCCAAAGCCAACCACGGGTATATTGTGATATTTCGCCATCGCCGCAATACCGCCGCCATTGATACCGTATTCCGGTGTGCCGGTTGCCCACAAACCGGTACGCATGTCCATGGCAGGGCTGAACGAACAGAATGCCAGGGGGTGCCCGGGTTTATAGCTCTGCGACTGAACCACCAGGGAGTAAATTTCGACCATGCACTGAACCAGCATGCCGGCGCGGGTGGCCGGACCGGTGGCGCCGCCCATCAGGGCGCTCTCGATGGAAAGCGGGGTGCCACTGTCACAGAAGCCTATCAGCCAGTCCGTGTAATGTACGTCAATAACCCGCGGTGGGTTGACCACGACATGGCCCAGCATATGTGGTTTCAGCCGCATTTCCTCTTCGCCTCCGGCCGCTATCTGCCACATCTTGATCAGATCGGATACTTCATGCTCGGCACCCGTGTTGTAGACCCAGGTGCCGGGTTTATTGGTGTGTTTCATCCACTCCGTGGTCAGGATCTGCGAGTTGCAGATCATTTCTTCGTCGTAAAGCCACATAACCGGTTTGTAAAGACCGTGAACGTTTTCGAGGGCATCTGCCATTAAAGTGCCATCGATAGCATCCTGGCGCGTGACCTTGCGGCGCTCACCGGTGTGGATGTCGTCGATGTATCGCCCGGTTACCGTGCAGAAGTGGACTTCCCCGGTGCCGATAGAGCAATCCCTGGTCGGATCATTACGGCCGTGCAGGGTAAAGCTACTGGGGCATTTAGCCAGAGCATCCATCACCACCTTTTCCGGAATCTTGACCAGTTCACGGTTGTTTTCCAGCTTACAACCCACGTCTTCGAACATCTTGGCCGCGCGCTTATCGTCGCAGCGCACACCTCCCTGCTCAAGTACACGGATCGCTGCATCGTGTACCATCTCGCACTCATCCCGGGTAATGGGATGAACGCTGCCTACAAGTTTTCCATCGAAACCCTTCATGATCTGACCCCTCTTGTATTGAGTACCTTGTTTGTCTTAAATCCCGGGGTTTTCCCGGACATTACATCTTCACCCTGGCGCCGGCTGGATCGTAAAAAGGCTTCAACGACGCCTCGGCAGGCCAGGTTTCGCCAGCAATTTCAATATCGAATGTCGCATTATTGATGAGCTCCGCGGTAACGCCGTCGGGGTGGCGGACATAGCCCATTCCGACCGCGCTGCCCAACGAGAAACCATAGGCACCCGAGCTCAGGTAGCCGACGATCTCGCCGTTCATACGGATCAATTCGTCGTGAAACAACGCGGGTCCCGGATCTTTCAGTTTGAACAAAACCATTTTTCGATTCAGCACCTGCCCAGCCTGCGGCAGCAGGGCTTCGCGGCCATTGAACCCGCCGGGCTTGTCCATTTTCACAATAAAGCCGAGACCGGCCTGGAACGGCGTGTCATCGGGCGCCAGGTCAAGCACGAACTCCCGATAGCCGCGCTCGCAACGCAGATGTTCGAGGCTGTGATAGCCGGCCTGCTTCAACCCGAACGGCTTGCCGGCTTCGATAATAATGTCATACACATCCTGGACGAATTCTGACGAAATCTGCAGTTCCCAACCCAGCTCACCAACAAAGGTCATGCGCTTGGCCCGTACACGTGCATAGCCGATATCAATATCCTGTGCGCTGAGAAATGGAAAGCTCGAATTGGAAAGATCGGCACTGGTAATCGATTGCAACAGTTCGCGCGACTTCGGACCCTGTACGTTGAGTACCGAGTAAGCCGCGGTGACGTCGGTGACGGTGACATGCTGGTCGGGCTTGATGTGGCTGGCGATCCAGTTCATGTCACGGCAATGCACCCCGGCCGATGAGTATATGATGAAACAATCGTGCGCGAACCGATCGATGGTGATGTCGCACTCGATACCGCCCATGGAGTTGAGCATGTGGGTATACACCAGCTTGCCAACGGCGACGTTCACATCGCTCACGCACATCCACTGCAGATAGTCGCAGGCATCGCGCCCCTGGACCAGGGTCTTGCCAAAGGAACTGATATCCATGATGACCACGCCTTCGCGCGCGGCCCGGCATTCCTCGGCCGTGTGCTCATACCAGTTGGGACGAAAGAAGGAGTAGGAGTTTTTCGGTTCGACGCCTTCTGGCGCAAACCACATGGGACGTTCCCATCCCGCGGTTTCGCCAAAACAGGCGCCCGCCGCGGCCAGCCTGTCGTGCAGATGACTCTTGCGCGCCGGGCGCGATGTTTGATGATCCTTGAACGGCCAGCCCATTTCGAAAATACTGCCGAGGGATTCGGCACTGCGCTCACGCAGGTACTTGCGGTTGACCTGGAAGGGATGGAAACGCGCCAGGTCGTAATCGAGCAGGTCCATGTCCGGCTCGCCATGGATGATCCACTGCGCCAATGCGCGCGCGATACCGGGGCTGATTTCGAAGCCTTCGGAGTTCAGGCCGGCGGCAATAAAACAGTTGCGCAGACCGGGGGCCTCTCCCAGGCACGGCAGGCTGTCCGGGGTAAAACTTTCCGGTCCGTTCATGAATTTGTTGATGCCGATGTCAGCCAGTTGCGGAATCATTTCCATAGCCCTGGTATAAGGCAGCGCAAAGTGGTCCCAATCCTCCTGGATTTCGATGAACTGTTGTTCGACGGGTAGTTTCTCTACCGGTAATGGTTTGCCGCGCGGCTCGAACGAGCCGATAAGCAACTTGCCGGCGTCCTCCTTCATGTAGGTGTAACCGTCCGTATCCCGTAGTACCGGCAGGGTCGGCACGACGAAGTCCATCGCCTCGGTCACGATATACATGTGTTCACAGGCGTGGAGCGGGACCCGCACTCCGAGCTGGGCGGCAAAATCCGCGGTCCACAGACCACAGGCCAGCACCAGGGTTTCACAGACGATGGCGCCGTTTTCCGTGTCGAGCCGGTACTCGCCCGAGGGCAGGTGTTGCAGTTTGTCGACCGGGGTATTTTCAAAAATCCGGGCGCCGCGTTTTTTTGCCCCGGCGACCAGTGCATTGACGGTGTCGACCGGGCTGAGCTGCCCATCCTCGGGAATGAACAAACCACCGGTGACAATATGCTCTTCGAGGGCGGGGTAGATGTTTTTCACTTCCCGGGCTGAAATGATGTGGGCGTCGATGCCGAAACTCCCGGCGAGACTGGCGCGCCGCTTCATTTCATGGACGCGATCCTGGTTGCGCCCAACGGCAAGGGTGCCATTTTGCTTGAAGCCGGTGGCCATGCCGGTATCGGCTTCGAGTTCGGGGTAAAACCGCGCATTGTATCTGGCAATTTCAGTTGTGGCATGACTGCCCCGAAGCTGCATGATCAACCCCGCAGCATGCCACGAAGTGCCGCAGGCAAGGGCACCGCGCTCGAGTAACACGACATCGGTGGCGCCAGCCAGGGTGAGCTGGTAGGCGATCGAGCTGCCCACAACACCGCCACCGACGATGACGATCTGTGCGTGACCTGGTAGATCCTTGCTCATATAGTACCTTTGTGCGTCAAGGATTTAGCCTGCATATTGCGCCAGTATCCCGAGGCCTGACGCAGGACAGATGCGTCTGAACGCCGGTCTGGACTGAAAGCCATAGCCGTAGGCTATGGCTTGAGGGAAAACCAAGTTCAGGCGCATCTGGACAAGTCAGGGCCGGGATAGGGATCGGGCCGTTGGTAAAATGTATTTTCGTTTTCGCCTGTGAAACCACTATTGTGCTCATCGAATTAAATTAGTTATACCCAGGCCCGAGACCGACTGGTGCAATATGCAGGCTGGTGACATTCATCAGCTTTCGTTCTTCGCAGTGATCGCGGCCAGTACCTTCTCGGGCGTCAGCGGCAAGTCAAAAATGCGTGTGCCGATGGCGGCGGCAACCGCGTTGACGATAGAGGCGGCAACCGGGGCGAAAACCGGTTCACCGATACCCTTCGAGCCGAAGGGGCCCAAACCGCTGCGGGACTCGAGCACGATGGACTGGATCTCCGGTACATCTTCGGAGGTAGGCATCAGGTATTCGCTGAAGGAGCCGTTCTTGAGCACGCCCTTTTCCAGGATCAACTCTTCGCTGAGCGCAAAACCCTGACCCATCAGGGCGCTGCCCTCTATCTGGCCTTCCACGGCGCGCAGGTTAATCGCCTGTCCCACGTCGTGGGCGCCAACACTCTTGATCACGGTGACTTCGCCGGTATCGATATCGACGCTGACCTGGGCTGCATGCGCACCGTAGGTGAAATCGGGAAAAACCTCGCCCTGCCCGGTTTCCGGATCGAGTCCTTCGCTCGGCGGCGCCTTGAAGATGGCCAGGTTTTGGCGATGCACGCCCTCGGCCGCACAGACCTTGACCATTTCCTTGGTCGACATGCAGCGTTCCGGATTATCCAGCACGAAGACCTTTGAATCGGCGAGATCGAGTTCACCGGGCGATACCTCGAAATGCCTGGCCATGCATTCCAGCAGGTTATCCCGAACTGCGCGGGCAGCCAGTTCGGTTGCCTTACCGCTCATGTAGAGGGCGCGGCTGGCAGTGGATGTGCCTGCCAATGGGTTTACATGGCCATCGCCGAAGTAAACGGTCACTTCGTCCATGGGTACGCCGAGAATCTCACCGGCGATCTGCGCCAGGGCCGACATCTGCCCGGCGCCAATATCGGTTACCGCACAGCGTACGATGAGAGTGCCATCCATCTCCAGGCCAACCCAGGATTCCGAGGTATCCTTCATCCAGCGGATGCGGCCGTAGCTCTGCTGGTAGCAGGCAAGGCCATGACCATAAACCAGGTGGTCGGAATTGCCCGGCTGCTCGCCAAGGGCAGCAAGCGCCTGGGTGGCGCACTGATCCGACCATACCGAACTGCGGATGATCTGACCGGTGGTGTTCGGATCGCCTGGCTGGATGAAATTCTTGCGCCGCAGTTCCAGCGAATCCATGCCAATCAGCCGGGCGAGTTCTTCCATCTGTGCTTCGCAGGCGGTGTTGGCCTGCATCGTGCCGAATCCACGAAAAGCGCAGGCCGGCAGGTTGTTGGTCGCCGCCGAAGTCGAATCCACCCACAGGTTGTCGACGCGGTAGGGTCCGGTTGCGCCGACCGTGGCATAGAGCAGGATATAGGGGCTCAACTTGGCATAGGCGCCGGCATCCGAAGTGATGTCGATTTTCATCGCGGTGATCTTGCCGTCTTTAGTGACACCGGTTTTATGAGTAAAGGTAAACGGATGACGCGGGCCGTGGGATAAAAAGGAATTTTCACGGGTTTGAATCAGCTTAACGGGGCGTTTTGTATCCATCGCCAGCAATGCCAGCCAGACCTCGATGGTCATGACCTCCTTGCCACCGAAACCACCGCCGATGTAGGGCGCCTGCAGATGCACCTTGTTATGGGGAATACCGAGGGCATTGGCGACTGCGCGAAAATGTTCGACGACCTGGGTACTTGAACGGATATTGAGGATTTCATGCTCATCGACCCAGGCCACGGCCGCCTCGGGTTCCATGAATGCCTGCTCCTGGTATTGCGATGAAAAAGTGTTTTCCAGGACGTAGTCAGCTTCGGCAAAACCTTTTTCAGTATCGCCCTTGCGAATCTTGTAGGCCGAGACAATGTTGTCATCACTGTAAACGATTGGCGCCCCGGGCTTTTGCGAATCGAAAGGGTCATAGACACCGTCGGTGTCTTCATAGTCGACGACAATCAAATCCAGCGCCTGCTGGGCAAGTTCATAGGTTTCCGCAGCGATAAGAGCGATTGGCTCGCCGTGAAAACGCACTCGATCGGCCGCCAGGATCGGTTGAGTGGTGTCCTTGGTGCCGCCGCCGGTCTGACCGGGGAGATCGGTCATAACGGAATTACAGGCCGTAAGATCGGCCGCGGTCAAAACGCTATGTACCCCGGCCAACGCCCTGGCCGCCGATACATCGACACCCCTGATATTGGCACTGGCGCGGTCGCTGTGTAATACCTTGGCGAATAACATGCCTTCCATGTAAAAGTCACCGGCATAAATCGCCTTGCCATAGACCTTGGTAGGAGCGTCGTTGCGCGGTTTGTTCTTGCCGACCTGGCGCAGGTTTACATTCGCGGTCGAGCCGGGAGAAACATCGGTCTGATTCATGCTGCTTCTCCTTCTTCGCGCATCTTCCTGGCCGCAAGCAGCACGGCTTCAAAGATACGGGTATAACCGGTACAGCGGCACAGGTTGCCACCGAGAGCGCGTTTAATCTCGGCCAGTGACGGATTCTGGTTGTCTGTCAGCAGGGATTTTGCGGCGACGATCATACCCGGCGTACAGTAACCACACTGGGCGGCGCCGGTTTCGATAAAGGCCTCTTGCAGCGGGTCGGCCTTGCCCGGCTGGCCAATGCCCTTGATGGTGGTTACCTCGCAACCATCGACATGCCAGGCCAGCGTCAGGCAACTGTCGACGGGCTCTCCGTCGAGCAGTACCGCGCAGGCGCCACAGTCACCCTTTTCGCAGCCGCATTTGATTTCGACAAAACTTTCGTGACGCAGCGCTTCCAGCAAGGTGCGATGCGCCGGCACGACCAACTCCACGGCTTTTCCGTTGACGTTGACGTTGATGCTTTTTTCTTTGCTCATGAAATGATCCTCGTATCAGGCAAGCTGTTTCCAGGCCTGGGTCAGCAGGCGACGGGTCAGGGAAAACGCGGTCTGCAAGCGGTAACCGGCGCTGGCGCGTATGTCATCTATGGGCGCACATTGATCTGCCGCTGTCCTGGCGGCCTGCTCGATGAGGTCTTCGTCGAGCGCCTTGCCGGTCAACAGATCTTCGGCGGCGCGCGCACGAAAAACGGTCGGGCCAACCGAGCCCAGGGCGATACGCGCGCTGCAACACACACCGTCTTGCGCCGCGATCATTACCGCAACGCCCGTCACGGTGATAGCATCTCCTTTGCGTCGGGCAAGCTTGTAGAACAGGTTGACGCTGTTTACTGCCGGAATACTCCAGCTCACGCTGGTCAGCAGTTCGTCAGCACGCTTTACCGATTTCTTGTAATCGACATAGAATTCGTCAAGAGGAACGGTGCGCTCACCGCTGGCACTGCTCAGGGTGACCTCTGCACCGAGCGTCAGCAATGCCGGTACGGTGTCGGCCGAGGGCGACCCGCAGCAAATGTTACCGCCGATAGTGGCTGCATTTCGCACCATGGTACCGGCAAAAATTTCGGCCGCCGCATACAGTGCCGGGGCATCGGTCTGCATCGCGCTGTCGCGCAGAATATCCGAAATAGTGGTGCATGCACCCACGGTTACCCTGTCACCCTCACGGTTGATGTAACGCAGATCGTCCAGGGCTTTGAGCGAAATAAAACTTCGACAGGTTTCACGTTTGCCACGAAGGTCCGGGACCAGGTTGGTGGCCCCTGCCAGCGGCTGCATCTCATCGCTTTTGGCCAGCGCCTGCAGGGCGTCGCCCAGTGACTGTGGCTGGTAGAGGTCGAAGGAAGGTAACATAAATTGTCTCCGGCTAAATCGGTGTCTAAATCGGGTTAAACGGCCCAGCCGCCGCAAATGACCATTTCCTGGCCGGTAATGTTCCTGGAGTCATCGCAAGCCAGGAAAACAACGGCATTAGCGATATCCTGCGGGGTGGTTACGCGTTTCAGGGCCATTTCGGCCACGTAATCCGCGTATTCCTCTTCATAGCTGGTGCCCTTGGTTCGGGCTTTTTCGTGGCACAGTTTGTCCATGCGCGGGGTTTCAACAATGCCGGGCATGATGGCATTGACATTGATATTGTGTTCGCCGCAATCGAGTGCCGCAGTGCGGGTCAGTCCGCGCACACCCCACTTCGAAGAACTGTAACCGGCACGATAGCGGTATCCCTTTAAACCGGATGCGCCCCCGATGTTGACGATCTTTCCATACCCGTTTTCGATCATGGATGGAATTGCATATTTCATCGGCAGGAAAGTTCCAATGATGTTCTTGCTCAGCAGGGATTCAAAATCCTCCCCGGAAATATCCCAGACCGGGGTTTCGATGGGACCGGTGGCACCGGCTGCATTGACCAGCACATCGATGCATCCATCGAAAAACTCCAGGGCTCCGGCGATCATGGCTTCGACTTTTTTATCGTCGGTAACATCACAGGAGATCGCGGTTGCCCGGATGCCGTCGGCTTTCAGTTCTTCGGCAAGCTCCTCGATTGGTCCCGGGGTCCGGGCAACCAGTACAAGATTGGCGCCTTCCGCGGCGAGTTGCCGGGTTATGGTGCCCCCCATTCCCTGGGCTGCACCGGTGATGACTACGTTTCTGTCTTTTAATTTCATGAGTCCGCTGTCTCCCGCGAGTCGTGTGTAGGCGGTGTGCCATAGCCACCGCCGCCACTGGTTTTCATGATAATCCGGTCACCCTGTTGCAAACGCAAATGGGTCTTACCGGCGATATTTTCAGTTTCACCCGAAGCGCGCTTCAGGGTGATATTGAACGTTTTCCCCGCTTCACCGCCCTGCAGACCAAATGGTGGAACGATGCAACGCTCAACCATGGAGGTCATCACCACTTCCGGGCCGTTTATCAGGTAAGTACGAATCTGGCCGTCACCACCGCTATGAACACCATTGCCACCCGAGCCGCTGCGCAGGGCCTGCTGCTCGATAATAATGGGATAGTTGGCCTCGATCACTTCGGCAGGTGTGTTCATCACGTTGGACATGTGCGGGCGAGCCACACACATACCGTCACGATCATGGCGAGCACCCTCACCGCCACCATGAACTTCGTAGAGCGTGGTCCATTGTCCGCTGCGTGGATCACGACCACTGAACAACAACAGGCCCGAGGTGGTGGAGCCGCCGGCGGTCAATCGTTCCGGGATGGTATTTTCAAAGGCATTGAAAATGGCATCGACGATACGCTGCGATGTTTCATGATTCCCACCGACCACCGGTTTTTCCAGGGGCGGATGCAACAACGATCCCTCGCGGATAATGATCTTGAGGGGGCGCGCGCAGCCGGCATTGGGTTGAATGTCGGGCCCGGCAATGACCTTCATCGCGTAAAAAACGCTGGCCGAGGCGGTAAACGGGGTCGCGTTGAGCGGCCCGGCCGCGGCATCGCCGGTTTCGGAAAAATCAAATACTGCCTGTTCGTCCTGGATCTCGATACGCACGCGTACCGGGATGCGTTCACCGCCCAGGCCATCGTCATCGAGCCAGTCCTCGCCGACGTAGACACCGTTGGGCAAGGTTCGAATGGCGGCCCGCATTTCCGCCTCTGACTGATCGTGCAGATCGGTAATGGCGGCCTGAACCGTAGCGGCGTCATAGCGAGAGAAAACTTCCTGCAGGCGTTCATCGGCAGAATAGGTAGAAGCCATCTGCGCCAGAATATCGCCCTCGCGCTCTTGTGCACCGCGCACGTTGGCGAGAATCATGTCGAGTTTTTCCCGATCAGGCCCTTGCTCGCTAAACACACGCAAGGGTGGAATGCGCAAGCCCTCCTGCCAGGCATCGCGGGCATCCGGAACATAACTGCCGGGTCTTGCACCACCGATATCAGCCCAGTGGGCAAGACTTACCGCATAGGCCTGTATCGCACCTTCAGCAAAGACTGGACGAATCGCCTTCACATCCGGCAGATGGTTACCGCCCGCTTCCGGCAGGTTCATAAACCAGACATCGCCAGGTTGCAGCTTTTGCGGTGGAACGCGCTTGAGAAATTCCTGCACCGTAGAACCCATGACACCCAGGTGCGCCGGAATGTCACGACCCTGGGCAATCAGGTTACCTGCGCTGTCGGTGAGGGCCGATGACAGGTCACCGGCTTCGCGCAGTAGCGGCGAACGCGCCGAACGCATCACGATCAGCGACATTTCCTCGGCAATGGCGGTCAGCGCATTGCGGATCACTTCGACGGTAAAGGGGTCCGGTCTTTGCTCAGGTTTTGCGTTCATGCACCTGTCCCCGCGGTTATGATCAGATGACCTGTCGCATCGATCCACGCTGTTGCGCCTGGGGGCAGGACGATGGTCGACCAGTTATCTTCAATGACAGCCGGACCCTCGACCTCCCAGTCAACCGGCAGGGCACCGCGTTCAAAACGCCGGGTCGTCACCGGTCCGCTGGCGTCGAACCAGCATTGATCGACTGAGATCGGCGTGGTGGATTTTTCCTGCCCGGTTTCGTGAATATCGGTGAAGCTGTGTTGCGATGGAGCGCTAACGGTTGTCCGCAGCGATTCAAACAGCCAGGCCTCCTCGGTGGCAAAACCATACAGTTTTTTGTGCCGGGCTCTGAAATCCGCACCCAGTTTTTCCGGGTCACAGGGCAGGACAAAAGGCACTTCCACCGTATCGCTTTGTCCGGCATAACGGATCAGGCCAATAAAAAGCGTCTCGATGGTGCCGGCAGCGTGCCCGGCTGCAACAATCGGTGTGCTCAAACGATCCCGCATCGACCGACATAGCGTATCCATGCGATCAGCATCCCAATCGGCACTTGGCATGCGCACGGTATGTTGCTCGGCATAGCTGAGTTCGGCGGTCAGGCAACCGAGAGCAGAAAATACGCTGGAAAATTTTGGCACCACCACCCTGGCAATGCCGAATTCCCGGGCCAGCGCCACCGCGTGCATGGGGCCGGCGCCACCAAAGGCAATCAGGGAACAGGATCGCGCATCGACACCGCGCTTTACCGTAACCCGGCGTAGTGCTCGCGCCATGGAAGCATTGGCTACCCGGTAAACGCCGAGGGCGGCTTCATCTACCGATGTAGCAAATGCATCGGCAAGCGTCTGCATGGCGGTCCCGGCTGCTTCCCGGCTCAGTTGGATTGCACCACCGAGCAGGCGTTCAGGATTGAGATATCCCAGAGTCATATTGGCATCGGTCACCGTGGGCAGTTCGCCGCCCAGCCCGTAACAGGCCGGACCGGGCTCGGAACCGGCACTATCGGGGCCGACACGCACCGCCGATCCTTCCACACGGGCAATCGAACCTCCACCGGCACCGATGGATTCAACCGCCACCATAAGCTGGCGCACCGGCCGGCCGGCAAGGCGCTGGTCACTACCCACCTGAACCTTACCGTCAATGACCACGCAGGTATCGGTGGTGGTGCCACCCATATCGAAACCAATGGCGTTGTCCAGACCGAGTTCGCTGCATATCTTGCCAGCCGCGGCCACCCCGGCAGCTGGACCGGACAGGGCAAGCGTCAACGGGCGACTTCTAACCGCCTCGACCGAAGCCATGCCACCGGCCGAATGAAACAGATGGATGTTACTGTGGTCTCCCGCCCCGGCCTGAAGCTTATCCAGGTAGCTCGCCGTCAGCGGCATCAGGGCGGCACTTAATATAGTCGTATTAGTGCGTTCGAACTCCCGCGGTTCGGGGCTCATCTCATGGGAGAGTGCAACATATTTGACTGTGCTGGAAAGCTGTTCACCCAATCTCTTTTCATGATCCGCATTGACAAAACAGTGTTGCAGCGCGATGGCTACGGTGTCGACATTCAAACTGTCGATGATCCCGGCCACGCGGCACGCTTCGGCTTCCGTCAGGGGCTTGAGAACCTGGCCCTCGGGCCCGATCCGTTCGATCGCTTCGACGCGAAGATGCTGCGGAACCAGGGGCGGCAGCTTTGGAGTAACCTCCAGACGATAAAGTTCGCGGCGATTCTGGCGCCCGATTTCGATGGTGTCACGGAAACCCTCGGTGGCGACCAGTGCAAGCGGCGCAAGATTACCCTCCACGATGGCGTTGGTCGCCATGGTGGTGCCGTGCATCAAGTCGGAAACCGTGGACCAGTCGATGCGAATGGCCGCGTATGCGGAGACAATGCTGGTAATTGGATCATGCGTCTGGCTACGGACTTTCGCGGTGCGAACCTCGCCATCGGCAGCATTGATCGCCAGCACGTCGGTAAACGTGCCGCCGATATCAATGCCAACTTTCCAGGTGCCTTTATCGTTATCGCTCATGCCATTCACCCTTGAAAAATGGCGGAATTTCGTAGTTAGTGGAAATTCATTGTGATTTCCACCACAGGGCATTTTATCGCCGAAGCATTGATAAGCTAAATTTCAATTTATTTGTTTTGAAGCAAGTTTTTAGCTATACAAGAGAGGTGGAAATCCCTATATTGGTCGGCTTGAAAACAACACGAATATTCCGGGGGTCGCCATGTTGCATTACTCGTTACGCCAGCTGGAGTATTTTGTCACCACGGCGGAATGTAGTTCCGTCGCCAATGCGGCGCGCATGTTAAGCGTTTCGCAGCCGTCGGTTTCAAAGGCCATTACCAACCTGGAAGGTCAGTTTTCAACGCAACTGTTTGTTCGTCATCACGCCAAGGGAGTTTCGCTGACCCGGGCTGGCGAGCGTCTCCTGGTCGATGCGCGAAGCCTGTTGCGTTACGCCAGGGACTTGCAACAAAGCTTCATCGACTCCGGCGAGCTCGTTACCGGGCAGGTCGAGGTGGCTTGCTTCCTGAACGTGGCCCCGATTTTCATGCCGGCCCTGTTGGCGGATTTTCAGAAGCTCTACGGGAATATTTCGATTCGATTGCACGAAGAGAATCAGGACAAGCTGATTTCAGGCCTGATCTCCGGCCGCTACGAGATGGCGTTGATGTTCGACCTGGTGTTGCCTGCCGAAATTACGATTAATAAAATGGCCGGGTTCGATCACTATATCCTTTTACCTGAAGACCATCGGCTGGCTTCAAAAAAGAAGATTTTCCTGGGCGATATGAAGGATGACAACCTGGTGTTGCTCGATATCCCGCCAAGCCGTGAGTATTTCCTGGGAATTTTTCGCTCGCTCGGACTGGAACCCCGGGTCTCGTTGAGCTCGCCATCACTTGAAATGGTGCGCGGCATGGTTGGCCAGGGGCGGGGGTATTCCTTGCTGGTGACCCACCCGCACCTGGACTATACCTACGACGGTCAAAAAATTGTGACGCTGCCGTTGGCCGACGATATACCACGCGCCGAGCTGGGAATTGCGCGGCACGCACAAATCCGTCCGACACGTGCAATGAAGTTGTTTTTTGACTTTTGCACGGACTGGTTTAAGAAATACTATCCCAGGGGTGGGTCCTGCCGCGCCGAACCGCCGCTTTTCAATCCGTCCGCCGGTTCGCTTAGCGAAGCCAGAAGAGATTAGACTCCGCCATAGCCGGCACAATACGAATCCCCCCCCTGTGTTTTTCAGCCGCTTGTTCGGTTTACGGCGAATTTTCGGATTATCGCCCTGTGCCTGGCTGGGCAGTCGGATGTAATTTGCGGGCCTGGCCCGCATATCTCCGCGACACTGGATTCCGTGGCCACTCCCTGACCCTGGACTGTCAGAGGATTAAATCATTCCCTTACGAATTTCTTCTTTTCGCCTGGCCACCTATGCTTGCAATTCCTCTTCTATCGCAGGCTCGATCGCAGGTTTCTCATACTCGTTCAACAAGCCTTGATCTATCCCGGGTTTCTGACGGCTAAAAACTGTTCAGTGTTTTTGCAACAAGCTGCCAAATCCCGATACTCTGGTTGTACATCCTGCCTGTCGTAATCAGTGCCAATACATTGCCTGAATACTACTGACGACAGGTTTGCCCAGTTTCTGTTCAAGTCGATCAATGACGTCGACAGCACATATCGCTGTGCTGGCACACAGATCTCAGGCACAGATCTCAGGGTGCAGATCTCGACACAGGGGACACACACTTCGAGGGAGGGATATCAGGGGACACACACTTCAAGTTGCACAGGATTCCATGGATTTTATCGGCATCTGAATATCCAGAAGGTATCCAGCCTGTTGATTTGCAGCGGAAAAATTCCACTATTCAGGTGTCGAGTGCGTGTCCCATTGGGGTTGCATCAACCGGTGCGCCAATGGGTGCCTGGTTTTCCATACCAGTCCGGAAGCGGCTCATACGTTTCTCTTCGTCAGCCGTCCGACAAACACGGGCCAGTTTTAAACGCAAATCAACACATCCATATCCTATATACTCGCGATCATGATCTAAATACGCCAATCACCTCAGAAGGGATAACCGTGCCGAGAGAACTACATCAAAGTCAGTACACTGACGCGGCAATAGCAAGCATCGAAATGGTCTGTGGTGACGGCTTTATGTCTCCCGGTGGTGAACAGTGCGTTGCCCGTATTGTCGAGGGACTGGCTGTTTCCGGGAAGAAAGTACTGGAAGTCGGCTGCGGTCTCGGCGGGGTCCTGGTCGCCCTGGTACGCAACCATCATGCGGGATCGGTTCATGGTATGGACCTGGAGACTAGCGTTCTGGAGCGGGCAAAAAAACGCGTTCTCGCCGCAGGGCTGGAAAAGACAATTCGACTTCAGCAAGTCATGCCGGGCCCCTTCCCCGTCGATGACGACAGCTTCGATTTCGTAGTGTGTAAGGAAATGCTGTGCCACATCGAAGATAAAAAAACGTTTTATGCCGAGTTGGTTCGAGTGATCAAACCCGGTGGCTGGCTGATTGGTAGCGACTGGTTAATCAGCAACGAGGCGCCGGGAACGCCGGCGTACGAAAGCTGGCGAACACGGCTCAAGGACGCAGGATTGATTTTCCATTTTGCATCCTTTGATGAAACCGTCGCCGATTTTGGCAATGCCGGTCTGAAAAATGTTCAGGTCAGCGACAATTTCGACTGGATCAACGGCATCCATGATGAACACCATGAACGCGTTCATGGCTCGGCAAAGCAGGCTTTGCTGGATGCTCTTGGGAACGATGGCTATGAGGCCCTGGTTGTACGCACGCAAAACCGAATCGAAGCTGTGACAAAAGGCATACTGTTGCACTGTAATTTCAGGGCACAAAAATAAATTCGGCACAAGGGCTAGCCCACGATTTAACCCGCAAGAACAAAGCACGAACAAAGGCGAGGCGAACAAAGGGCGAACAAAGGGCGAACAAGAACAAAGGGACACACACTCTATCATTGACATCGATCGATCCCAAGATGTAGGATTTCCATATTCTCAGACAAAAGGAATTGACTGATGACCCGACCCAGGAAGGCGTTGATCTCGCTCGCCGATACCCCCTATTACCACATCACCTCACGCTGTGTTCGACGTGCTTATCTTTGTGGGGTAGACCATTATTCCGACCGCAACTACGAACACCGCCGACAATGGGTCGTCGACCGCATTCGCCTGCTCTCGTCCCTGTTTGCCATCGACGTCTGCGCCTATGCGGTCATGAGTAATCATTATCACTTGGTACTCAAGCTCTGTCCCAATCAACTGGATGATATGGAGGATGATCAGATTATCGAGCGATGGTGCGCCTTGTTTAAAGGCCCGCTGCTGATCCAACGCCATAGGGATGGAGAATCCCTCACATCGCCCGAAATGGCGACCGTAAAGGACACCGTCAAGATCTGGCGCGGGAAGCTCTCGAGCATCAGTTGGTTTATGCGCTGCCTGAATCAACCCATTGCCAGACAGGCCAATCTGGAAGACCAGTGCACCGGCAAATTCTGGGAATGCCGATTCAAATCCCAAGCACTAAAAACCGAAGAAGCCCTATTGTCCTGCATGGTCTATGTCGATCTCAATCCGATTCGGGCTGGATTGGCAACCAGCCCGGAGACCTCGGACCACACCAGTATTCAGGAACGTATCGAGCCTGTTTTTAATCTGAAACATGCGATAAAGCGCCAATTTGAAAATGGCGATTTGCTGGATCTCAAGACGCCGCTCAAGGCGCTATTGCATTTCGAGGGTGGCATCGTCGACAAACCTCACTGCGGCATGTTATATAACTTTCAGGACTATCTGGAACTGGTGGACTGCACCGGCAGGGTGATTCGAAATAACAAACGGGGTTTCGTCGACAATGAGCTGCCCCCTATCCTGACAAGATTAGAAATATCCCCGAGACAGTGGGTTATCAATACCACCCGGTTTGAAACCATTCATGCCGGACGCTTCAATCGGGTAGTTCCCAATATCGACACGGGATAGGTTCCATCCCAAATCCATCGGTACCTACTCACCATCCTCTCGTGGTAACGGGCGGCCATTGCCCCGGTTTGCCGAAATTACACCCCGTTGTCGGTACCAAGATCAAATTTCACCAACCCAATTAATCTGTAACGGATGCTGGCCACAGAACCGTCCTATCATTCTACTTTTTGGGGGCCTTATTACTACCTTCTTTTTGGGTGTGTGTCCTTTGAATCTGGGTGTGTGTCCTTTGAATCTCTCTATCTTGGGTGTGTGTCCTTTGAATCTTTTTTTGGGTGTGTGTCCTTTGAATCTTTTCCTTTGAATCTTTTTGCTTCGGCGCAACCTGATTCAACGTGCCGGTCGGTTGACCAGGCCTCAACAAAATCTCACGTTAACTGATGAGCGCAAATCCAGCCGTCAAATCCGAGTTGTTGCATTACCTGAACATACTCAATCAAGCCGCATGATTTCGATCTAGCCAGAATTTATGCAATGATTGGGTTAAGTCAGATTTCGGATGCTCCAAGACCCGACGGTGGCGCGAATTTCTCTCTTTACCTGGTGGACTAGTGAAATAGGGTGTTAATATCTTCATATACCCCAACCATGCTCAGTAAACTTTATAACAAGAATAATCGCAGACAAAATCATATTGACAGAATTTACAAATGACTCAAAAACAACAACCCAATATTCTCGTTATCATGGCTGATCAGTTTGCAGCCCCGGTACTTTCAACCTATGGTGGAAAGACGGCAATAACACCCCATCTGGACAAGCTGGCCGCTGGTGCTGTGGTTTTTGATTCTGCCTACTGCAACAGCCCACTTTGCGCACCAAGTCGCTACGTATTTATGAGTGGCCAGCTACCCAGCAAGATTGGCGCTTATGATAACGCCGCGGAGTTTCCAGCCGATATTCCAACCTATGCCCATTATCTTCGCCACAGCGGCTACCGCACAGCGCTTTCCGGCAAGATGCATTTCTGCGGGCCCGATCAATTGCATGGTTTTGAGGAGCGTCTGACTACCGATATTTACCCGGCAGATTACGGTTGGTTCCCGGACTGGGAAAACTTCGACAAACGCCCCAGCTGGTACCACAACATGTCCTCGGTTACCCAGGCGGGTAAAACCGTGCGCACCAATCAGCTCGACTTCGACGATGAAGTTGTCTTTCACGCACAACGCTATTTGTATAACCATGTTCGTGGAGACGACACCCGACCTTTCTGCCTCACAGTCTCGATGACGCATCCCCATGATCCCTACGCCATTAGTGGCGAATACTGGGATCGTTACGAGGGTATCGATATCGATATGCCCAGCTTTGAATTAGCTGACGATGAGCAAGACCCACACTCCCGGCGTCTGCTGCATGTCTATCAAAAAGATCGTGATCAAATGACAGATCAACAGATTCGTGACGCCCGTCGGGCATATTACGGTGCGGTTAGCTATGTTGACGACCAGGTTGGCAAGCTTATGCAGGCCTTGAAGGAGACCGGTTTAGCTGACAATACGATAGTAGTATTCACCGCTGACCACGGCGACATGCTGGGTGAGCGGGGCCTCTGGTACAAAATGAGCTATTTTGAATGGTCGGCTCGCGTGCCACTGATGGTTTACGCCCCCGGATTTTTTGAGTCTCATCGCGTCAGTCAATCAGTTTCGATTATGGATTTGCTACCGACTTTCGTCGAACTGGCAAATGATGGAAAGCCGCCCGAGTATGCCATGCCCATCGACGGTCGCAGTTTGATGACACACTTGAGAGGAGCCGGGTCAACAGACGAGGCCGCACACGACGAAGTCATTGGAGAGTACATGGGAGAAGGTGTTGTAGCACCGATGTTTATGATTCGTCGTGGGAACTACAAGTATATTTGCAGCAAACCAGATCCGGACCAGCTATTTAATTTAGCGGAAGATCCAGAAGAGCGCATCAATTTGGCTGAAGATGAAAAATATCGTGAACTGACCGCAAACTTTCGTAGAGAAGCCACATCCCGGTGGGATTCAGATGCGATCACTCGCGATGTGATTATCAGTCAAAAGCGCCGTCGCCTCGTAGCAGAAGCCCATAAACTAGGCAAAGCACCTGTCTGGGATCATCAACCTATATTTGATGCCAGCCAGATGTATATGAGAAATACCATCGACCTGGATGATCTGGAAAAACGAGCCCGGTTCCCTCAAGTTAGCGATGAGTAACGGTTTTCGACCCGCTACTGCCCGTGCCCCCTTCCATTTATTGATCAAACCAATTGGGGCGAAATGCAATCTGCGCTGTGACTACTGTTATTATCTGGAAAAAGACAAGCTCTACCCCAATCAGCATTCTTTCCGGATGACCAATGAGACGCTGAAATCCCTCACGAAACAATATATAGATTCCCAACCTCCCGGTACCATTGAAGTAAACTTTGCCTGGCAAGGAGGTGAGCCGACATTGATGGGCATAGAATTCTTTCGCCAGGCAATACGATACCAGAAGCAATTTTCCCGCCCCAACTTAAACATTAGCAACTCTCTACAAACCAACGGCACATTGCTGAATGATAATTGGGGTGTATTTCTGAAAGAACACAAGTTTTTGGTCGGTATTAGCGTAGATGGCCCGATGAAACTTCACGACCGGTTGCGCAGAACCAAATCTGGAGAAGGTAGTTTTAACCTTGTTAAACAGGGTATTGAGGTTTTGCGTCGACACAGGGTCGAACACAATTTTCTCTGTACAATTAATAGTTACAACGCCGACCATCCTCAAAAGGTGTACAAAGCTTTAAAAGGCCTGGGTGCCGAACATATCCAGTTTATTCCCATTGTCGTGCATGATCTTTTTAATTCGGGAAAAAATCATCTTCGATCCAGTCATGGAATCAGAGTATCCGAGCTTAGCGTACAGGCAGCGCAATATGGAAAATTTTTTAACGCTGTATTTGATGTCTGGCATCAAAAAGATTTGGGGAAAGTCTTCGTACAGAATTTCGAAAGGGTATTGGGTATAATAATGGGTGCGCCCCCCGCAGTCTGCACCCAGGCACCAACATGCGGTCAAAACCTGGCAATAGAACACGACGGAACAATCTTTAGCTGCGACCATTTCGTTTATCCCGAATTCAAGCTCGGTCGCCTGCAAGACACCCCTCTTGTTGAAATTGTTGATAGCAATCGTCAATTCGAGTTTGGTCAAGCGAAAAAAGATAATCTTTGCAATAGCTGTAAAGAATGCCCCTTTCTCAAATTTTGCCACGGCGATTGCCCGGCGCTACGGATAAACAAGGTTAAACAGGAGGAGCACCGGCTTAATTATTTGTGTGAAGGGAATAAATTATTCTTTCAACATAGCGGCGCGAAGATGATGCGGATAGCTCGGTCGATGCAAATGCGGTGAATGTTGGGGCGAACTGCCCCATGGATGCAACCACCAGGTTGAACAATCCGATCAGGTTCGACCCGTTCTTTCAGATGATAGGGTATCTACACGCGTGAGTAGTGGAGCGCCCCTTCTCTCGATATGAGCTGCACGCTCGAAGACTTGTCACGTTGTCGGAAAGCCTCGAGAGCGCTCAATCCGGCGACACTATTGCCGATGATAACGACCCACATTGCCGTTTCCATATTACGGGCGCAGCCAGCGCCCGGCGATGTCGAGTTTGATCACGAAACCGTTCCCGAATCCCTGGTTCGCTGCCGCGAAGATATGTTTCATATGGAACTCAGGAAGGTCTTATAACAACCATACCCGGTGTAACGAATTTCGAATCGAAGTCCCAGTTTTTCAGCCGCCTGTTCGGCGTTGCGGTGAATTTTCGGATTATCGCTCTGTGCCAGATAGAGCAGTCGAGTGTAATTGCCGAAGTAGGCTCTGACCAACCTGGGATTTTTATCCAGCCCCAGCCCTTTCCAGACCAGACGGTCAAAGTGCTGTGCCAGAAAATCAGTGAGGAAGAAGGTTCCGACTTCGGTATCCATGATATCGGCAAAGGCGTCGTGGCCGGCAAACAACTCGTAACAATGCGCCCCGGCGATGCGTTCAACACCCTCCTCTTCGAGCACGGCATCGAGTTTGCCGCCGGTACCGCAATCCGCATAGAGCACGATGATGCGGTCAAATTTGTCGCGGGACTGCTGAATTTTGGCACGCACGGCTTGCGGAATTTGCTGCGGGGTGTTGTGCAGGTGAGCTGGCAGGCACTCCACCTTCATGAAATCCAGCGAGTTTTGCTTCAATATGGCAACAATTTCACGCGCAATGGCACCACAAGTGATCAGCAGTGTCGTGTGTTGCCCGGTTTCAGAGGAGATACTGGTCATTACCTGATCTCCGCTGGAAACCCCATGGCCCCCAGGTACATCTTTTGAAAACCAGGCAGGCCCGCCAGCGAAAGGTGCCTGGTTTCGAGCGCAATTTTTTCCGCTTCGACGCGACATCGATCCGACAATAGTGCGATCTGCGCGCCCAGTCCGGCCGCATTGGCGATGTAGTGAATGCGCTCGTCGGCAAGATCCGGAATCAGGCCGATACGCCGCGCATTGCGGATATTGATGTAGTTGCCGAATCCGCCGGCAAGCAAAAAGGTATCGATGTTGTTGCCTTCCAGGTCGGCCTCTCGCAGCAAGGCCTGCACCCCACTCATGATTGCAGCCTTGGCCAATTGCAGCTGGCGGATATCCCCCTGACTCAGAACGATGTCCAGGTGATTGCCGCTGTCGGCTGCCCACACCAGAACAAATTCAGGGGCGCCATCTTCGCCGTTGCGTAACCGCGCCGCAATGGCTTGGGTCGGTTCCACTTCCGGTTCCACATGCAATCGTCCTGTTTTATCGATGATACCGAGATCGAGCAACTCGGCAACGGCATCGATGAGACCCGACCCGCAAATTCCGAGGGCCGGCGCATCGCCAATGGTATGGATGACGATGTCCTGCCCGGCACTTACCCGATCGATCGCCCCGAAAGCGGCGCGCATGCCGTCGCGAATCTGCCCGCCTTCGAGCGCTGGGCCGGCCGGAGATGAACAGGCTGCCAGTCCCTGAGCGGTCTTCAGAACGACCTCGGCATTGGTGCCGATATCGGCGGCGATGATATTTCCCGTACGGCTGCCGAGGTTTGCCGACAGGATCATGGCAACCGTATCGGCGCCGACAAAGCCCGCGATGATGGGAAGCAGGTAGGCTTGTGCATTCTCATGCAGGCGCAGACCGCATTCGCGTGCCGAACACCGATGCGGTGCCTTGAGCACAGGATCATAGGGTGCACTGCCCAGTGGCGTGGGGTCGATTCCGAGAAACAGGTGATGCATGCAGGTGTTGCCGACCACGCTAACCTGGCAAATCTCTACCCGGGTTATCCCTGCCTGGTCACAGGCGCGTTCACTCAGATCGTTTAAAAATGTGGCTATGCGTTGGTGCAGCTTTTTTACATGGGTTGGTTTTTCCGCGGCAAAGCCGATACGTGAAATCAGGTCACCACCAAACACGGTCTGCGGGTTGAGCCCGGATACGCAAGCCAGCGTGGCGCCGGTTTCAAGATTGATCAGATACCCGACCACGGTGGTGGTTCCGATATCAAAAGCAATTCCGTAGGGTGTTTGGCTTTTGCTGACAGGATCGATGTCAATGTGCAGGCCCTGCCATTCGCCCGGTTCGCTCAGGATCTGGAACGAGGTCTCGTGGGTAGGCGGAGCAATCGAGTACCTGGAATCGTATTGTGGGTAGCACTGACAGGCCAGCCTGTAACCTTCGCCGATTTCATCCTTGCTGAGCTGGGAAAAGTCAGCCACCGCGGGTTCTGTGGCGACTCCCCTGACCAGTTTGATGCGGCAGCTGCGGCAGCGGCCACGGCCACCGCAGGTGGCCATAATGTCGATATCATTTTGGTGCGCGGCACCGAGAACGCTGACGCCGGCCTCGACCGTGAGCGGAGCGCCATCGTCGGTCAAGGTGATGGCGACAGGATCTCGCTCCCAGGTCTGCATTACTCTGCAGCCGTTGCCGGGACCGGATCGAGATTGAATTCGCCACCGCGATAGGCTTTGAGGAAGTTCCTGCAAACCCGATCCTGACCGAGCAGGGTAGTGGTGGTGATGATACTCGCCATCATACGGCGATCCAGCGGGTCGATTATCGCGGCATCGAGACCGTGGCCCATGGCCAGTATCATATACACCTGGTTGATCAATTTACGTTCGGGCAGGCCGAAGGAGATATTGGATAAGCCACAAACAGTGTGGACGCCGGGGTAATTTTGTTGCAGGCGCCTGATGATTGCGAGTGAGACGTTGCCTGCCTGTAATTCGGCGCTGACCGGAAATATCAGCGGATCGACAAAGATGTCGTCGAGACTGATTTTGTTTTCCAGCAATAACTCGATCAATTCAGCGCCGATGCGGTAACGATTGTCTGCATCCTGGGAGATACCTCCATCATCGATGGTCAGACCGATGACGCGTGGATTGTATTCCCGGATCAGCGGCATCAGTGCATCCATGCGTTCTTTTTCGCCATTGATGGAATTCAGCAGGGGTCGGCCCTTATGCGCCTTGAACCCAGCCTCGACAGCCGCCGGGTTAGCGCTATCGATGGCAACCAGTGCCTCCGGGAGCTCATCTTGAATCAACTCGATGACCCAGGTCATGACCTCGGCTTCCGCGCTACGCATCATTGCCGTGTTGACGTCCAGATAGGCGGCTCCCGCTTCCCACTGCCGGCGGGCCTCATTCAGGATATGGTCGGCATCACGGGCTTCGAGGGCCGCGGTAATGGGCTTACGGGTACTGTTGATGCGTTCGCCGATAATAATCATGCGTCGTCCTTCCGGTATACGAAGACCTGGCAAATCAGTGCATCCGCCAGGGGAGTGGAGTTATAGGGTTTACTGGCATCGACCAAGTGCCAGATTCCGGTGCTTTCCAGGGCCTCGCTTTTTTTCTCGAAGGCTTCGCCGAGATAGACCGGCCCGAGGGAAAACACCAGCAAGCCGCCGGGGCGGGTGACGCGCACGAGTTCATCCAGGCCCGATAACGGTGCGTGGCCTTCGGTGAAGACACCCGAGGCCGTGACGGCGGCGAAATGGTCGTCCGGATAGCTCAACGGGCGACCGAGGAACATCTGCTTGAGATCGGCATAAATTTTCTTGGCCCGGGCCGCCGCCATCATATCGTTGGAGGCATCGAAACCGATGATCTCGGCATAGCCCATGGCGCTCAGAAGTTCACCCATGATGCCGGTGCCCGCGCCGGCGTCGAGGATCGGCCGAGCGCCCGCGGGTAGATGACGCACCAGCATCGACGTCACCATTGCCGGGTGCGCATAGCCGACGTTTTTCATATGAGTCTCGTATTCTCCGGCCCACCGGTCGTAGCTCTCGGAAAGCGCCTCGACGGTTTTGGCCTGATACGCCCTGTGCAGCTGGCTGACATTTCCATCATCATCGGATTTGGTCATGTTGCCTCCCCGCTTTCGATCATTTGCGTAGCCCCTGGCCCTTAGGTCAGTCGGGTGGTGATGCATTTTACCCGATAATAACTGGCCATCGCCGCCAGCCCCTTCTCACGGCCGAAGCCGCTTTGCTTGGTGCCGCCGAACGGTGTCGCGATACCGCCGGCGAAAAACTGGTTGATGAAAACCTGGCCGCTGTCGACGTCGCGCGCGAATTCCAGCGCCCGGTTGATGTCCCGCGTATAAATACCCGCGACCAGCCCGAAGTCCGTGCCGTTAGCGACGGCGATGGCCTGCTCCGGTGAATCCACGACCTGCACGCACAACACCGGCCCGAAGATCTCTTCCTGGACCACTTTCTCGTCGGCGGAGACTTGATCAAGGATGGTCGGCGTATAGAAAAAACCGTCCTCCATATCGGTTACCTCACCGATATGACCGCCGGTAGCCACCGAGACAGACCGCGCTCTCGCGCCATCGACATAATCCGCTACTTTCTTTAATTGCTCAGCCGAAATGAGCGGGCCCAGTTGCGCGTCATCCAGACCATGACCCAATGCGAGTGCCTCGGAAGCCGGCACCAGGCGTTCCATCATGGCAGCATGCACCGAGCGTTCCACCACCAGCCGGGAACCGGCCGAGCAAACCTGGCCGGCGTTGAGATAGATGGCTTTCAGCGTTCCCTCGACTGCCGCATCGAGGTCGGCATCCGCCAGTACCACCAGCGGTGATTTACCGCCGAGCTCCAGGGTCACCGAGGCGACGTGATCGGCGGCCGTTTTCATGACCGTTTTACCGGTGGGCACCGAGCCGGTGAAGGTGACGTGGGATACATCGGGGTGCGCCGTCAATGACGCCCCCGCATCAGCCCCGTAACCCGTGATCACGTTACACACGCCGGCCGGCAATCCAGCCTGGTGAAGAATATCCGCCAGTATCAATGATGTCAGCGAAGTCTGTTCCGCGGGCTTTATGACCGCGGTACAACCTGCCGCCAGCGCCGGCCCGGCACCCCTTGCGGTCGTAACCAGGGGGAAGTTCCAGGGGATAATGTGCGCGGTAACGCCAACCGGTTCGTGCAGGGTAAAGGACATGAAATCCGGACCCAGCGGGATGCTGTCTCCCTGCAGCTTGTCCGCAATCCCGGCGTAGTACTCGAAGTAACCCGCCGCGGTCTCGATATCCCCGCGCGCCTCGCGGATCGGTTTGCCGCTTTCCAGGGTCTCGATGTACGCCAGGCGCTCGGCGTCTTCGCGGATCAGCGCCGCGGTTCGCGCCAGTATGCGGCCACGCATGGTCGGCGTCGTGGCGCGCCATTCCCCGCCCAGGGCCTTCCTGGCACCTGCCACGGCTCGATCGACGTCATCGGTATTTGCGTCCGGGAAGCGGCCGATAACCCGACCGGTCGCCGGGTCGATCGTGTCTATCATTCGGCCGCTGGCCGATGCCACCCATTGACCATCGATGAACATTTTCTCCGGCAATCCATCAGGGATTGCCCATCGAGTTGCCTGTGACATAGTAACCCCCATCTGTTATCTGTGTTTCATACGTCCCAACCACCATCGACCGCCAGTTCCTGCCCGGTGATATTGCGGGCATCGTCGGAGGCCATGAACAACACCGCGTTAGCGATATCCTGTGGTGTCGTGACCCGCTTCAGGGCCATGTCCTGCACGTATTCGTCGTAGACCTGATCGACACTCCAGCCACGAACCCTGGCCTTACCTTCGCACAGTTTGTGCATGCGCGGCGTTTCGACGATGCCCGGACAGACCGCGTTGACGTTGATGTTGTATCGGCCGAGTTCCAGGGCGACGGTGCGGGTAATGCCGCGCACCGCCCATTTGGATGCGCTATACGAAGTTCGCATCGGATAACCGCGCAGACCCGAAGTGCCACCAATATTGACGATCTTGCCCTCTTTTTGGGCGATCATGGTCGGCGTGACGTGCTTGATCGGCAAGAAGGTACCGCGCTCGTTGGCGGTAATCACGTACATGAAATCTTCCACCTCGATGTCCTGCACCGGTGTTTCGATGGGTCCCGTTACGCCAGCGACGTTCACCAGAATGTCGATACGACCATCGAACACTTCCAGCGCCCGGGTAACCATAGCGCGCACCTGGTCTTCCTCGATGACGTCACAGGCGACGACATGGGCCTGGCGTCCCAGCGCGCGAACTTCCGCCGCGACCTCGTCGAGCGCTGTCGTATCCCGCGCACACAGCACGATGTCGGCGCCTTCGCGGGCCAGGGTTGTGGTAATCGCCGCACCCATTCCCTTGGCGGCGCCGGTAACAATGGCTTTTCTGTTTTCAAGTTTCATTGATAATTGCCCTTACCTGTTTCGCAGGTTGAATCATTGTGAATTCAGTAATTTATCATTGCCACCGTCGCACGGTGATCGTAAGCATCATGATCCGGTGAAATGACGCTCAGCGTCATCCAGGGCTTTGGCAAAGCAATCGAACATTTCGTTGATCTGCTGCTCATCGATGATCAGCGGCGGGCAAAACGCCAGTGTATCGTTAACCAGCGCACGTATTATCAGGCCGTATTCCATGGCCCGGTTCATCACCCAGGGGCCGACTTTCCGGGCCGGATCGAAGTTCGCCCTGGTTGACTTGTCCTCGACCAGTTCTACCGCCCCTATAAGTCCGAGGCCGCGAGTCTCGCCCACCAGCGGATGATCGGCAAATTCGTGCAAGCGTTGCTGGAAATACGGCATTACCGATTTCACATGTTCGCCGATACGACGCTCTTCATATATTTTCTGGGTTTCAAGCGCCACAGCAGCAGGTACGGGATGACCCGAGTAAGTGAAGCCGGTGCCAAAAAGGCCGAATCTACGGCTGCCTTCAACCAGCACGTCGTGAATTTTCTCACTGATCATCACTGCACCTATGGGCTGATAGGCCGCCGAAAGTGCTTTGGCCATGGTGATGAGGTCGGGCTTCAGGCCGTAGGTCTCGGTCGCGAACATATTACCCGTACGATAAAAGCCGCTGATGACTTCGTCGACAATCAACAGAATATCGTAACGTTCGAGAAGCGGCTGGATTTTCTCGAAATAACCCGCCGGTGGCGGGATCACCCCGCCCGCACCCAGGAACGGTTCGGCGATGAAGGCAGCAACGCTATCGGGTCCTTCCTCGAGGATCAGATTTTCGAGATTTGCAGCCAACCGGGTAGAAAACTCCTGTTCACTCTCATCGGCTTCAGCGTAGTGATAGTAATGCGGGCAATCGGTGTGGATGATGTTCTTGATCGGCACATCGAACGCGTTATGGGCATACTGCAATCCGGTCAGACTGGCCGCTGCCAAGGTTATCCCGTGGTAGGCGCCGCGGCGGGCGATGATCTTCTTTTTCTGCGGGCGATCGAGAATATTATTGTAGTACCAGACCAGTTTAACCTGGGTATCATTGGCCTCGGAACCGGAGTTGGTGAAAAATACCTTGGACATCGGCACCGGCGCCCGCTCGATGAGGATTTCAGCCAGGTCGATCGCGGGCTCAACCGCCTTGTGCGCGAAGTTGTGATAAACCGGCAGCGATTCCAATTGCCGTATGGCGGCCTTGACCAGACGCTGCTCACTGAAACCCAGGGAAGCACACCAAAGTCCCGCCAAACCCTCGATATAGCGCTTTCCGTCGTCGTCGAAGACATATATTCCTTGTCCACGCTGGAAAATATGTGGGCCGGACTCCTGATGTTGGGCCAGGTCGGTGAAAGGATGCAGGTGATACTTCACATCCCGTGCATGAGGTGAATTGACCTTCATTTATATAGGCCTCGCTGATTGACCTGTCGAAAGGCAAGCTGTGTTTCGGCGTTGATTGTCAAAGCCGACTTTACCAATGCCGTCATTAAATGCCGTTTATGAAATTGGTCCTGAAAACCCGCAAAAATTCATTCCTAGCTGGAATTCATCGCCGTATTGCACTACCAGACATTTTATATCCTCGATATTGATAAGCTAAATTTCAATTTATCTGTCTAGCTGTTAGTTTTTATCTATACAAAGAAGACCCGGACTTAATGCTCCTTGACGGGCCGAAGCCACCACGGACTCAGCGGAGTGCCAACTCAGCAAAGACTCCCTTCGGCACTTCCGGGGAAATATCAATGCTCCGGTTTGACATCATTCTTCATTAAACGGAATCGCCAGGCATTCTTTCCCCGGAGTATCGGAGAGCAAGACGCTGGTTGAGTGTTGCATCGGCTATCCCGAAAATTGAAAGTTTACCGGTGACACTGACCTCATCTTGATTCCTTCAGTCCATGCAGATACGACAGCGAATCTGTCGTATCGAAATCGGTGAACACGGCGTCATCGATAACCGGCACATCACGAACATTAGCGATATTTTCGATTATCAATCCCCTACCCCCGGTGTCTCCTGTGAGCGCTTTCAATGCCGGAAAATAGCGCGCCGACCACAACACCGGATTGCCCCGCCGGCCATCCTTGTAAGGCACAACAATATCCCGCTCCGTCGCCGGATCGAACTCGGTGATCAGCTGATTAATCTGTGCGTTACCGACCAGGGGCATATCGCCCAGCAAAATCAATGCACCATCCATTTCCCTGGCTACCGCTTGAATGCCAATGCGCAATGAGCTGGCCATGCCTGAAACATAATCGGGATTGAAGACGATTTCAGCCCGATAATTCTCCAGTGATTTTTGCACCAACTCGGCTTCGTGTCCTGTCACCACGATCACCTGACACGCGTCTGATTCCACGGCAGATCTGACCACATGGTTGATCATGGGCGCATCGCCGAGCTCGGCTAGTAACTTGTTCTGTCCTCCAGCGCGGCGGGACTGGCCAGCCGCCAGGACTATCGCCGCGATTTTAGGCCTTGTCAGTGTTGCCTGGCTATTTTTCGATGCTTTCCAATACCTGCTATGCATAAGGGAAAATCCTGGTCACCGCTGCAGGAATATATCCACGGAATCTCTGCAAAATGCAGAGATTCTGCGGCACTAAGGATGTGCCGCCACTTTTCGATCACACAAGTGATTGAAAAATGAAGAAAAACCTAAAATCGCATTTTTCGTGCTCTGCTAAGTCAGGATGACTTATGCAGAGCTTCCCTAATAGATATATTCCATAGCGCATTATCCGATCTATGCCGATAACGCCACAAACCATGAAGATACGAGAACATTACCCGATAAAAATCCCACAGGCCAGCATGGATTCCGTCAGCAGTGCCGGGGATAAATATGCAGGTTAAAGAACCGGAGACAAAACGTCGATAATTCTTTGCGGCGTTATCGGCAATTCGGTGAGGTTTGTATCCAGCGCGTGATTGATGGCGTTGACGATAGCCGGTGCCGGCGGGATGGTGGCAATTTCTCCAACGGCCTTGGCGCCGTAGGGTCCGGTAGGTTCGTTGTTTTCGACCAGCAGCACCTCCACCGGCGGCATTTCTGGCGCATTGGCCAGATGATAGCGGCTAAACCGATCCCCTTTCACACGCCCGTTATCGGCGTCGATATCAATATCCTCGAACAATGCATATCCCATTCCCATCTGTATCCCGCCATGGATTTGCCCTTCGACCAGTTGGGGATTAATGGCGCGACCCAGGTCGTGAACCGCAAGATAGTCCACCACCTGTACCGCACCGGTCAGCGTATCCACCTCGACCTCGGCAAAATGGGCAGCATAGGAGCCCGGATTTGCGCTTGCCCGATAGGTTTCGGTGGCGCTTACCGACCTGTCTCGACCCGCTTCACGTGCCGCCAGTTCAGCCAGCGAGATGGCGCCTTCGTGCACGCCGCCGCGGTGCACGTAACCGTCCCCGAGGAACAAATCCGCGACCGCGGAATTCAACTCCAGTGATGCGGCGGCAAGTATCTGCTGTTTCAGCCTTTCCGCGGTCTGCCGCACTGCTTCTCCGGCGATGTACGTCATGCGACTGGCCCGGGTCCCGAGATCATATTCGCAGATCTCGGTATCGACCTCGCAAAAAACAATTCGCGCCGGTGAAATATCGAGCACTTCGGCAATGATCTGAGCCAACACGGTATTTGAACCGCAACCGAGATCATGCAGGGCGCAGGTCAGGTCGAGCCCGCCATCTTCACGCAGCCGCAGGGTCGCCGTGGTGGCTTCGTGAAAGCCTGGAAAGCACCCGTTGATATGGGTGGCGCAAGCCATACCCACGCCCCGCTTGCGGCGCCCGCCTGTCGAACCCGCCGACCATCGATTGCCCCAGTCGAAATGGACCGAACCCTGTTCGACGCAATCACGGATACGGGCATTACCCAGACCAAGACCCGTGACCGGGTCGGCATCGTTGGGACGGATCAGGTTTTTAAGTCGAAACTTCACCGGATCCATCCCCAGTCGTCGGGCGACATGATCCAGGTTGATCTCGGAAATGGCATGGATCTGGGGGGAGCCGTATCCCCGGTATGCGCCGGACGGGAGTGTGTTGGTATAAAATGATCGCCCCCGATAATGCTGACTATCAATATTGTAAATCCGGCAAAGCCGCTGTGACATAGACGTCGGCAGAAATATTCCACCCGTGCAATAGGCGCCAACATCGATCAGAACATCCGTATCGCGGGCCAGAATGCGCCCATCACGATTGACGGCGGTTTGAATGTAACCAATCGCTTTGGAGCGGGTGCGGGTCGCGGTGAAGGTTTCGCCCCGATTGAAGGCTATGGAAACCGGTCGCTGCAGCGTTTTGGCAAACCATGCGCACAACGGGTCAAGAACCGGTTCGGCCTTGCCGCCGAAGGAGCCGCCAATCGGAGTCTTGACCACGCGGAGTTGCGAGGCGGGCACACCGGTTGCCCTGGCAACAACAAACTGCACTGCAAAAATGCTCTGGCAGGGAGTGAGGATCAGGATACGCCCATCCGTTTCAGGCATCGCGATACAGACGTGATTTTCCATCGCACAGTGATGGGTTTTTGGAGTGGTCACCGTATCTTCGACAATCAGATCGGCACGGTTGAAAGCGGCTTCGGTGTTTCCATAATCGAAGATCGTCTCGTCGACCGGTTTTTCAAACATCGATGCTCGATCCGAAGCCGCCATTTCCTCGCAGAAATCCCTGGCGGCAAGCGCATCGAAGACAGCGGGCAGGCAGTCATACTCGACCTCGATCAAACCTGCGGCCCGGTCTGCGATTTCCTGCGTTTCGGCAACAACCGCCGCTACCCGGTCACCGACATGACGCAGCACACGGGGAAACATCGTTTCGTCTTCCGGCGCCTCCTGATCCTCGAACCAGATGGTGCTGTTGTAGCTGTTGCCGGGGGTATTACCATGATGAAAAACCCCGATAACACCCGGCACGGCACCGGCAGCGTCGACATCGATACGCCTGATTTTCGCATGGGCGGCACTGGAAAAAACCAGTTTGGTGTGAAGCAGGCCCTCGACTTTCAGGTCCGCGGTAAAGCAAAGCCGGCCGCTGACCTTGTCATAGCCATCGAGTATCGGCAGGGACGAGGATATGTGTTTCATGCCGGCGCTTTCGCCCACCCTGCCCAGCTGAATTCCCTGGCAAAAAGGCGTTGCAGTAGATCGAGCCCGAGTCCCATGACCGCATGCCGCTTGTAAGCTTGCGAGATCCGGCCGGGAATTGCCGCATCCACCGCGGCGGTCAGCGCCTGCAGGAAATCATCGGCAAGCGTATTGTCGACAGTTCGCCCGCGAAGTTGTCGTTCGACCGACCGCAAACGCAGTGGCACGGGCCCTAAGGCCCCGGCAACAATCCGGACATCATTGATGCGGTTGGCACTGGAATCATAATCGGCAAGCAGCGCCAGGTTCAGCCGTGCGATTGCCAGTTCCCGGCGACGACCAATTTTGCCAAATGCGCTGATCCGGTTGGCGCCAAACTGCAGCGGGATTGTTATAGCTGCGATTATATCGCCGTTGCCGAGACTGGTTTTACCTAAGCCAGTTACGACTTCATCGAATGCCTGGATGGTCGTGGTTTTGTCACGACGCAGCACCTCGATCCGGCAATCAAGACACTTCAGAACGGGCAGCAGATCCCCACCCGGCACGGCGCTGGCAATATTGCCGCCAATGGTGGCGCGGTTTCTGATTTGTAATGAACCCACCTGCCCGGCAGCCTGCGTCAGAACAGGAAGCTTTGCCGCAAGCACGTGATGTTCCGCCAGGGTCGAGAGCGGAGTTGCCGCACCAATGTGTATGGCATCGATATCTGCATCGATGAAGTTCAGCGCCTGCATCCGGGAAATGTCGATGACCAGGTCCGGCCGCGGCCCCTGTTCGAGCGCGATGACCATATCGGTTCCCCCTGCAATATACGAAATATTGCCACTGAAACCGCCAACCAGGGCAACGACCTCCGCTACGCTATCCGGCCTGGCCAGCTGAACCAGATCCCTCACTCCGGCACGGCCCGGGCACCCGCTGAAGCAACGGATTTCACCGCCTTGACGATATTCAGGAAGCCGGTGCAGCGACAGATATTTCCCGCCAGTGTACGACGAATTTCAGCGTCGCTCGGGGTTGGATTTCGACGCAATAGTCCTTCACTCGCGATAACCATACCCGGTATGCAGTAACCACACTGGACCGCACCATGATCGATAAAGGCCTGCTGCAGCGCGGAGAGTGTACCATCCGCATTTTCCAACCCCTCTATCGTGGTAATTCGCATTCCCTCGACCTGAAACGCCAATACCAGACAGGAATTGACCGCCTGATCGTCGATCAAAACGGTACATGCTCCACATTCCCCTTCTCCACAGCCTGTCTTCAGGCCGGTCAATCCAAGCCTGTTGCGCAGAAACTTCGCCAGGGTTTCTGTCGCCGGGACGGTATGTTGGTACTCCACCCCGTTAACCTGGAAGGTTATCGCTGACGGCCCCCCTGAAAGCGGCATCTCTAGCCGCCTGGGGATTATATGGGCGTTATGTTGTTCCATTTTGCTCACGCAACAGATCCTCGATTTGTAAAAAATTACAAAAACATTAACAGAAGAAAAACCTTTCATATAACTAGTTTTTCTAGCATTATGAAAAGAATTTCTTTCCATATAGGGTCGTTCATGACCGATATGCCATCCCTGAAAGGAC
>JAAESG010000565.1 GCA_024229615.1 Gammaproteobacteria bacterium
CCCGAGACCGCCGGTAAAGAGCCCATAACCATAACTGACATGAATCAGGTCATCAGCCCGGCCGCCGGCTGCCCGGATCGACCGTGCCATGACCGTTGACCAGACGTCGATATCGTTTTGGGTGTAGCCGACAACTGTCGGTTTTCCGGTGGTTCCGCTCGAGGCATGAACACGCACCACGTCTGTCATGGGGGTTGCAAATGCTTCAAACGGATAGAACTTGCGGAGATCAGCCTTGTCGGTAAACGGAAATTGACTCAGGTCTTCGAGCTGAGTCAGATCGTTCGGGTGTATACCGGCAGCGTCAAATTTCTGGGCGTATAACGCAGAATGGTCATAGGCATGGTTGAGTGACCATTTCAATCTCGAAAGCTGCAACGCCTGCAATTCGTCAACGCTCGCAGTTTCGATCGGCTCCAGGTCGTTCGGTTGGGGTTGTTTAACCGTCATGTTATTGTGTCGACGGTGGTTTCGGTAACCAGAACACCCCTAACGGCCCGAGATTTGCCACGAAAAAGAGCGACCAGAGTGTCATCGTTAGACGTGACGCGTACGTCGTAGACGCCGTTTTTGCCTTGAAGGTACTGCTCGACTGCTTCAGCGATAAGTATTTGACCCGCTGTGACAGCGACAAGAAACTCGACCTGACAACTGACGGCCACACTGACATGGTTTCTCGTATTACA
>JAAESG010000566.1 GCA_024229615.1 Gammaproteobacteria bacterium
ACGACCGATCATTTCAGCGCAGATATCGCCCGCCAACGCAGCTTGCTTGTGGAAAATAAAGCTGCCTGGTTTTACTTCGCTGATTGTTTTCTGCATCGATTGTTTCACGCTGTGAGTCAATCGATTCTAACCGAAGAAGCCTCTTGTATCGCCCTCCAATCTGCTTAGGTCGGGATTCGGAGGCTAACCCAAATTGGATAGGGTTTTAGCCCTGGAAGCGGCGTATCATACCTCGGGATCCAGGGCATAATTTCATATTTATCAATATCTTAGTGGAGCAACTCAATGGTAAGTAAAGCGTCGATAAAAATCCGGATGCTGATATTTATAGGGTTGGCAGCCTTGGTTGGGGTGCCGGCCGAGGCGACCAATTCGGATGCTGCCAAGGAAAGCCGCTGGGCGCAGCAGGTCATCGACGGCTTGCTCGATGGTGGCGAGGCCTGGTTGATCGATGACATTGGTCACGAGTTTCTGAGTATTTTCACCGAGGGTGATAAAGATTCGGGTCAGGCGGTGGTGCTGATACATGGCATCGGAGTGCACCCGAACTGGCCAGACGTCATTTATCCATTGCGTGCGGGATTGCTAGAATACGGCATTACCACGTTGTCGATACAGATGCCGATCCTGGCCAACGAGGCGGACCCACGTGAGTACGAACTGTTGTATAGCGAAGTACCAGGACGAATCGATGCGGCATTGGAATATCTGGACGATGAAGGGTATGGAAATGTTACCCTGGTCGCGCATAGTATGGGCGCTGGCATGGCTACTCACTATCTGTCGGGTAGCAATCCTGATGCGGTGAGTTCACTGGTAATCATCGGTATGAGTCCCGGGCTAAATGGATCGGAAAACATTGAAGCACTGGAGCGGGTAAAAGTACCCGTTTTCGATTTATTTGGTAGCGAGGATCTCGAGCAGGTACTCAGCTCGGAGGAAGACCGTAGAGCTGCCGCCACCAGTGGCTCACATCGAGTCTTCCGACAAGTGAGTGTTGCAGGTGCGAATCACTTTTTCCAGGGGCGTGAAAGTGATCTGGTTCGGCCTGTAATAGAATGGCTTGAATTGCAATCGGACCAATAACAAATGCAAAACCAGATACAGCAACATACATGGTAAGAGTCAAAAATCGCTGGAACCAGGATGCGAGGCCACGTTCCGTGGCACAGATGGCCAACGGCATCGGTGCGTCGGTGTGGAAGCTTGCGGCCGAGGTATTGCTGAACCTGGAAAACGAAAACTTCGAAACCGCGACCCAGACACAGCGCGTCGACATTCTCGAAGAGTTGGTTTGTTACCTGGTGCATTTCTGTGATCGTTGGACATATCCGAAAGCGGATCAGGCACAACGAAGCGAATTTATCTCCTGCCTGGTCGGTGACATGGCGCGTATGCTCGAAGACAGCCGTGTAGACGTGCAGGGCGGAGGTGAGTATCAATCGGTTTTTGTGGACAAGCTCAATCAGCGATCAGGAGACTATGCTGACTACGGCTTCAGTGAGGCCGAAGGTGGCAGTTTTGCAATGCGCTGCCGACTCGGGGAGCGAGTCCAGCTGAGTATGGGCGATCGTGATAATCGCTGGATCCCGGATTACATCGTTGCTCGCGAGGCACCGCAGATGGAAGCCGCCCTGACGACTTCGTTGGCGGGACTGGTCAATTTCGAAAACTGAGACCGACAGAATCCCGGCCTGCTTTGTGCAGCATTCTCCCGGTTACTGTTCGACCCAGTTTGAAAAGTTTTCCACGGATTTGGCACTGCCGTCTTCGTAACCCGCCTCATAGGCTTCGCTGAGACGTTGTTCTTCGCGTTGTGGGTGCCCCAGAAAACCGCCTTGCCAGCCAACAACATATTCCTGCTGTACTTTCAGTTCTTCCATTTGGGTGACCGCGTCACGGTATGCTTGATTCATCGGAATCTCCTGGTATTTTCGATATCAAATTCAATTTACGCTGGAAATACTGCCGGCCCTGAGGCTCGTTCCCAGGTGTTAACTTCACCAGGTTCGTAGCCTAACAAGATCCACGATTTCCCGGTATATCCCAACTAGTCATCTTCACGCATCATAAGGTAATACTGGTACTTCATGGTTGCGGCACTGCCGGCGATAATCGCGACTATGGTCAGAATCGATCCCAGTGCCAGGGTCGATACCCCGGTGATTCCCTGGCCGATGGTGCAACCCATGGCGAGCACGCCGCCAACCCCCATTAACATCGCACCCAGTAGATGCATCCCGAAATCGTTCCATGAAACAAACCATTCGATGCGAATCTTACGAAAAAGCAGCGTATACAGGAACGAACCGACCACGACTCCGAGAACCGTCGCCACTCCGAAGGTTAAAAATACGGCAGAAAAGCCTTCCTTGACGTACTGCGCGACGTGTCCGGTGGGCCCAATGAAAGTCAGCGATTGCGCACCGGTGAAAAAAGGTCGATCGTCCATGAATTCCAGCTCTTCCATCAACTCGAGTCCGCTCGGACCCGCTGTGACATACCAGCCGATGATAATTAGCAATCCGATGATCAGGCCGGCCGAGACCAGTTCGAGGTTGGCGCGAAAGTCCTGTGCGCGAAAAATCCAGATCAACAACGGAATTGCCACCAGCAAGGCAACCACGAAACCCTCCAGCACTCCCCATTCGTGACCGGCAAGACCAAACGCGACGGTGGTGATATCCTGGCTCGGGATTCCCTGATTGGAGAAGTCGATGCTGAGCGGGAGCATCCACTGCAGGAATACCCGGTAACCGAAATTCGAAAACAGCATCCACCAGGCAGCAATGCCCATCACCGCGAGAACGACCAGTGATTTCATATTGCCTTCACCAAGTCGTACCAGCGTCTTGTTTCCACATCCGCTGGCCAGTGTCATACCGACGCCAAACATCAGGCCTCCCACCAGGTGTCGCAGCCAGATGAAATTGGCGCTACGATAAGGTGGATTGGAGGTTTCGTTACTGGTGGTCAAAGACAGGTCGACACTGCTGGTATATTCGAGAATACCGACGCCGATTATCGCGGTCGCAATCGCCAGCAGCCAGGATCGCATGCGATTGTGATCACCGATGTTAATCCAGTCGGAAACCGCACCCATGGTGCAAAAGTTTGCCTTGTTGGCGGTGGCACCGAATATGACGGAAAGGCCGAATGCCCATAGCAGGGATTGAGAATAAAGATCAAGTTGCATCTACATCTTTGTCCTTCTTTTCAAATTGAAGTGTTACTTTTCCGAGCCAGGCTTTATCTTGCTGCCGCCCGCAACTTCGGTCAAGGCATCCTGAATGGCGCCTGGCGCGCACATGATACTGAAAAACGTTGCGCCTGTATCGTTCGCCACCATCGGTAGATGTGGCCAACTTATCGCGATGTGGAATCTGCCATAGAGGGCTTCCGCCTGGTCTCCGTAGATTAAGGATTTCATAGGGTAGATGGGCACTGTGGCGGGGAGAGTCCTTGTCGATGCGGCCCATGATATAAGCATCGCTGCTGCAATCGTCCCTGTCGGTACCTGTGAGTCCGACTCTGAAAAGCGTCATCGGCTTGCCTTTACTGTCGGTGCCCAACCTCAATTCAAATACCTGGACTGCCGCGGTCAGTTTGCGGGCCAGGTTAGTTCTGACGGTGGCCACGGCCTGCTGGTGAGAGTCGAAGTAATTCAGTACGCTGGGCTCGTCGAAATATTCCATCATGAAGGTGTAGTGATACTCGCGTAAATCGTCGGCACTCAGTGATAGTTCACCGCTACCAGATTCCAGCTCAAATCCGAGTATCGACTTAAGCTGCGTCGCGATCGGCTCGACCCCGGCCTGCATGCGGTAGGCGTTTGCCCGGTAGTGCGGGTTGGTATATGCCACATCAGTTTTATCGTTGTTCTGAGTCAGAGCGACCCTCAGGACTGCACCATAACTGCCACGCGCGCTGTGCGTGGCGAGCTCACACAGCAGGGGACTGGTAATAGCAGTAATTTTCATGCCATCATAAGGCGAGTACTCTCCGATGACTTCAAAGCAGGCAGCTTTCAGATCTGAGTTGATTGTATCGCTGATCTCGGCGAGTGGCTTTGCGTTAATCGTTGACGCCAGTACAAACGGCTTCAGGCTTTCCGCCGCGTCGACTATCGAAGTCTTGCTGGCAAGCATCAGGCACATATAGAGAATTATCAGGAACGAAATTCTGGCTTTTTTCATTGGGCTACCGGTGATATTTGAACAGGGGGCTGCTGTGAAGTACAGCTGCCCCCTGTCGTGTTACAAACCCGGCAGGGCCGGCGCCCGGGTTACTGGAAGCTACGATTGTAGGAAAGTGCCAGTTCGTATTGATCCATTTCCAGTTCGATCACCTGGGTCGTGTCTAGCGGGTTGTCGCCATCGACCGAATTGCTGGGAGCGTACATCGCGGCGAAATTCAGAGAGCTGGCGGCGTCTATCTGCTTGGTAAAGCCGAAGGTAATATGCTCCTTCATGACGCCTGGCGCGAGGATATTGAATAGTACTTCGCTGCTCGGAATCGGCTGGTCACCGGCACTATAGCCGACCCGCCAGGTCATATCACCATCCTGCCACTGGTAACCAAGTTTAAGGATCACGATATCCTCCCAGCCGAAACCGGCGCCGTCGCTGCCGCCAAGACAGCTATCGGCGACACCGACGAAGCACTCTTCGGTGAGATTCGAGAAGGGATTCGAGACCGCCTCTACGTCTTCGTAGTTGATGCGCTGCACATCGGCGATAAATACGGCGTCGCTGCCGACATCCACTGACACACCGATAGTGTAGTTAGAGGGAATGTTGAAGTCGCCTTCGTTGGCAAACAATCCGGCATAATCATCGAACTCGCTCATGTCCATTTCGGGCTGGTAGGCAACCCCGAATCGAAAACCGGGTGAAAGTTCCGCCTGGTAGCCGATGCGTAACCCGACGCCGGTCGAGCTATCGTGGTCGTTATCGGACAGATTAGCCGGGTCGGTCGAAAAACCAGCAAAACCAGCCAGGCCCTTGGCTTCGAAGCGCTGGTAGGCAATGATGCCGCTGATGCCCCATGAGCTGCTCTCCGATATTTTTGCAGAATAGGTTGTTGAAATAAACAGCTGCGAGAGATCGACCCCGGCGGTGCCGGCGCCGTAAGTTCCTTGCAACAGTGCGTTAGCGGGACCCGTTGGAGGACCTGCAATCGCAGTTCCACCTTTATACTCGGTGTTCATGCCACCGTTGCCGAAAACCGAAATGCCGATACTGCGGTCGTTGTCGAGCATCCAGTTGTAACCGAATTGCGGGATCAGGAAGGATTCATTTTCGCTGTCGATGCTTTGATCACCATCGCCGATACTGAATGGGCAGGGGCCACAGGGAGAGCCTGCCGGGATCGCGGGTCCACCCTTGGCCGAATATTTGCGCATCGGAGCGAACAGGGCGAGTCCGACGTCGTAGCGATTGCCCTGCCAGACCATGCCGGCGGGATTGTTGGATGCGGCCAGGCTATCCTGTGAATAGGCGACACCAGCACCGGCGAGCCCTTTCTCCGCGACGCTTGAGCCATGGGTAAAGTAGCCGTTGGTGGCCCAGACGCTGGCCGGGAATGTGAGTGCAACCAGTGCACAGGTCAGGTACTTAAGTCGAACCCTTAACATTACTGCCTCCTCGTATTCGCTTGGTTATAGTTGTATTGCTACCTGTCGGATATTTCAGACTAGATAAACAGGTTGATGTCTGATTCTCCGGCAAATTCGAAAAATGTTGCGGCTCCGGCGTAATCGATTCCATCGATAAACTCGCTCGGTTGCATGTCGAACAGGTCGACCGTCATCTGGCAGGCGATCAACTTTACGTCGGCTTCCTGGCAAAGTTCGCGCAGTTCAGCGACGCTGGCGACACCTTTGGATTTCATTTTGGATTTCATCATGCCGCTCATCATGGCTTCCATGCCGGGGATGGCAGTACCAATGGTCGGGAACCATTTATCCATGCCCATTGGCATCGGCATGCCCGGATTGCCAAGCGGTGAGACTTTCAGGTCGAGGTCTTTTTTGAGCAGTTGAAGTCCGTAAAAGGTGAAGAAAATCTGCACTTCATAGTCGAGAGCGGCGGCCGTGGAGGCCAGGATAAAAGGCGGGTAAGCCCAGTCCAGGGTTCCCTTGGTGGCAATCAGTGCCAGCTTTTTTTCATCAGACATACTTCAGCTCCGAACGATCTTGAACAGTTGAATGGCAAGCTCAGGCTTTTTTGATGTAGTAGTGGTACTTTCCTTCTGCTTCCGAACTTTCCAGCAGTTCGTTTCCGGTCTGTTTGCAAAAGGCGTCAAAATCCTTGACTGAGCCTGAATCGGTTGCGATGACATAAAGCACGTCACCGCTATTCATTGTGGTCAATACTTTTTTGGATCTCAGGATAGGCAGCGGGCAGTTGAGACCCGTGGCATCGAATTTTTCGGTGTAATCGGACATATTGAATAGATTCCCATGCTGGTTAAACTGGTTGCGCGAACCCTTGTTTTAACGACTTCTCGCAAGCACTACTTGATTTGTATCAACCACGAATTAGATCACACACAAATAGTAGCGCCAACCTTAGATTAAATGGCAGTTTGATATAACTGCCCTGTTTGATAGTGGGCTACCCCTTTAGGGATAAAAAAATGCCGGGACTAAGCCCGGCATTTAATTTTCCAATGGACAGGTTTTTCTATCCTTAAATCAAATATACTCAGAACTGCGGTCCTGCATTCTTTTGATCCATGGCCTGCTGGTAGCCGGCCACCCCCTGGAACTTCGCGATATCGGCATACTGGGTCGCCTTCTCGTAGTCACCCATCTTGGCATAAGCCTCTGCCGCGGCCAGGTTACTCATCTTTTTGGTCTTGCCCTCAACCTCCACCTTGACGGCCTTGGATTTCTTCCAGCGGGCATCCCGCCACTCACCACCAACTTTCTTGGCCATGTCGAGGGCCGCGACGGCGTCTGCGTGGGCCATCTTATACGCGGCCTCATCGCCACTGGCACCTGCCGTGCCGATACCGGCCAAATTGCCGATCAGGAGCACCAGGGCAATACCTGGGGTCAAACGTTTCATTAACCTGTTCATCCGATTACTCCCGATAGTCTGGTGCGTCGATGGTCAGGCCATTCGACATGGATTGGTGAAAGTACTCCAGGTTGCTGTATTCATCGCCCTGGTTCTTGAACGGCTTGGCGCGGACCTGCTTGTTGCAACCGTCGTAGCGGCGTTGCAGCGTGCCGAAACCATCCTTGCCACCCGTCGCCCTGGCCCACTTGCCACGCCAGACCGGGAAGTGCGTAACCTGACCGATTACCGGGGAAAGCAGGTTACCGCGCGCCTGCATGCCCGAGTTGTACACGTGGCAATCGGCGCAGGACATGTTCAACTGGCCGCGCTTGGTGTAGAAAAACTTGCGTCCCGCCTCGTAGGCTGCCACTGCGCCCGGGTCATTCTGGGGGACGATGACGTTGATCTTCTGGCCGTTGGCCTGGCTGGCAAGCCATGCTGACAGATAGGCGATCTTCCCTTTCTTGGTCTTAAGGGGTTTCTCGCCGTTGGCCTTCTGGCACGCGACGATCTGGCCCTCGAGAGTCTCCACTTTCTTGGCCTCTGCATTCCAGCGCGGATATTTTACCCTGACCTTCGAGGGGTCACTGCCGAAGCAGTCCGAGAAGCCCTTGCCGTTGGTAAAGGGGGTATTCCAGATTTTTTCGCCTTCGTCCAGGTGGTCCAGGAACGGGGGAAAATCACGTTGGGATTCCCACTGGGTTGCCTTGGCTGCGTCAAGCGCGTAGGAGCCGTTGGCATAATCCATAAACGCCAGGTTCGGAAAGCGGTTTTGCATATAATCTCTCAGCGCTTGTAAATCTTCCGACTGGCCGGCTAAAGTGGCTGTGGCGCCAACAGTTAAGAGGGCGGCAAAAGCGCCTATTAACAATCGTTTCATATCTGATTCCTCCAATAATATTATCTTTCTAGCGTGTTCGACGCGCGCCTTATTTGATGGCGGCTTCCATGCTGTCGCTTTCGCCCTTATTGTCAACCCAGCTGATCTTGATTTTGTCACCCGAGGCGCCGCCTTTGAACTTGAATGACAGGTAGGGGTTTTTCGAGATTGCGCCACCCCAGTTCGCGGTCATCACAACGTTACCATTGTGCTCGGCGCTCACTTCGGTGATGTGGTGTGCCGGAATTTTTTCACCGGTTTTTTTGTCTTTGCGCAAGCCGGTTTCCATAGGGTGACTCATCAATGTCTTGACGGTAGTGATGCCACCCTTTGCCTTTGCGCGAATCTTAATAGAAGCCATGTTTAATTCTCCAATTCTTTAAAGTCTGAAATTAACCGCCGCAACCACCGATGGTGACTTTTACTTCCTTGGATGCGGAGTAAAGTTTTCCATCGGCCTTGACTACGGCGCTCACGTCGGCGGTTTTACCCATTTTGATGCGGGTAGAAACGAAGGCTTCACAGACCGAAGTCAGCTGGTAGCTCGAAGTCAGGGGCGATTGGTTGGCCGAGGCAATAATCGAAATCGCGGTGACGTTGGCCAGGGTTGAAGATACGGTGACAGGCACGACGGCACCGTTTTCGGCAATATCCGGTGCTTTTAGCTTGATCGCATCGGATGCGGTCAGTTGATCAGAGCCCATCGAGGCGGTTAGTGCGCTATTCACATCCTTGGCCGCAAAGGCTTCTGCGTTGTAGGCGCCCAGTACTCGCTGCGGCAGCAGTACGCCGCTGCCGATGGCCGCTGTCGTGGCGCCGATATAGGTTGCTGTTTTCAAAAACTTTCGCCGTGTTTGATTCATCTTGATTTCCTCGTACGATATTGAATTTCTGGACTAGAGGCTAAGGATATATTCCGTAACCAGGTCGATCTCTTTCTCGGTCAGAATCCTGTGCATACCGAAAGGCGGCATGATGGTGTTCGGGTTCTTGTGCGTTGGATCCCAGATCTGAGCGCGCAAGTCAGCTTTGTTCGGGAAGCGTGCCTTCATCGCGATTAGCGGCGGGCCGATGTTACCGGCCAGGGAGCCGCCGGCAATCATGTGGCAAGTCAGGCAATTGCCTTTCTTGCGGTCGAAGGCGACCTTTTTGCCGTCGGAAACTGCATCGGCGTTTGCAACCGAAATGCCGCCGAGAATCGAAATACAGGAAATCAGTAGAATTGATAGTGCCCTGCTGGTGACTTGATTTATCGTCATGTTTAATCCTCCTCAATACTTTCTAGTATGCTGCCTGCATTGCGCAGGTGGCTTTTTTAAATGCTGAAATAATTCAGACGCGGTCTAATGAACGAAAAACTACCCAATCCGGTAATCTAATACCATACCCAAATTGGGGTAAACCAGGAGCGAAGAGGGCTAGGATTCCTGAAATCTGCAACCTGCCGTATACCCTAGTGGATATTTGATCTAGTGTCGAGGGTTGGTAAGGTGGCGCCCAAACATCAACTAGCTTATCAAGATGAATATAGAGGGAAACATCATGCCTGTCCGTTTAACTGCTGTTGTGGCGATTGTTTTATCGATTTACATGCTTCCAGCGGCAAGCCAGGAAAATTGTACACCGGGTGATCCGGGTTGTGCTTCTCGGGCTAACCCAATGCAAAACCCTTTTTACCTGTTCCCGTGGATGGCGAAAACCGCGCCGTCGATTTCATCTGGCATCAATGTGCAGGGTTTGAGTACCGAGTGGATGAACATGCAGTGGATGATGATGATGGCGAATCATTTCATGAATTCTCCAATCGACGAAGCCACGCGCTTTAATATTCTGGATGCGATGTTACGCGCCGCCAATACGCAGATGCTCGAGGGTATGCTCGGTGGATCCAACCAGGCACGAATGTGGATTCCTTCGCAGAACAGACGTGACGTTCCCGCGAATACGGTGTCGGATAGCATTTCAGACGAAGCCAAGCGCAACCTGTATCAAAGTATGATGATGTTTAGCCCGTTATCGTTGCGTGACATGATATCGATCATGGCGGACAAGATGCCGGTAGCCGAGGATGTGTCATTTGACGACGCGGTGGAATCGATGCGCCTGCGCGCCAACGAAATCAATTTCAAGTTTGTCGGGCATAGCCCTCTGTGGAAGGATATTACCGCGATAACCGGTGAGGAGACGCCCCGGGTCGAAATATTTAATTTTTGTGATGCCATGGTGGCGCGCAAGGTGCTGGATTACGCGCCGGAATTTATTGTCTTTATACCCTGTCGTATCGCATTGCTCGAAGATGCCGAAGGCCAGCTCTGGGTGATGACCCTGGACTGGGATGTTAACTGGCTCAACCTGGCGCAGAATCCGAACAGCGTTCTGGATAAGGAGCTGCGCGAAGAAGCGATTCGAATTCGTGAAGGTATGCGTTACATCATGGAAGGTGCCGCGACCGGTGATTTTTAAATGATTTTAACAGACGACGATTCCTACTTCGTCGTTGAACAGAGAAAAACCTTTACTCAGGAACTGATTATGAAAATCAATGTTATGAAATTATTGCTTGCCATGGTTTTTGGCATGGCGGCAGCGCAAGTCGGCGCGGCCGAAACGACTGCGGAGACCGGTACCCAGGACGATGCCGAAATGTCATACGCAATGCAAAAGTCGATGGATCCGAATGTCTGGATCAAATTGATGAACGGCATGATGAGCGGTGAATTGCAGGGGCAACCGCTGATTTCTTCCTGCGTTGATTGCCATAAGGATGAGGATATCGCGCGCTATCAGAAGGATTACGGCGGCATGATGCACTCGATGAATCCGATGATGCAGATGACAAATCCCCAATCCTACGGTGCCGCCGCCAACGGCATGATGGCGCCGATGACCGGAATGATGAATCCGATGACGGGGATGATGAATCCGATGACCGGTATGATGATGGCGCCGATGTCGGGAATGATGAATCCCATGATGGGGATGATGAACCCGATGACCGGTATGATGATGGCGCCGATGATGGGGATGATGAATCCGATGTCGGGTATGGGGATGATGCCGCAGATGCCCGGCATGGGTATGCCTTCGATGCCGGGTATGGGGATGATGAACCCGATGACCGGTATGATGATGGCGCCGATGATGGGGATGATGAATCCGATGTCGGGTATGGGGATGATGCCGCAGATGCCCGGTATGGGTATGCCGCAGATGCCAGGCATGGGTATGCCACCAATGGGGATGATGCCGCAGATGCCAGGCCAGGGAACGCCCGGCTTGCCACAAATTGGCTCACATGGAGGCATGCCACCGATGGGGATGATGCCGCAGATGCCGGGAATGACGAACCCCGGAGCCGCCAATCCGCAGACGATCATGGATCCGAAGCAATATGAGCAGTTTTATAAACAGTGGACCGATATGATGTCGAAGATGGGGCAGGGACAGAGCCCTCCGTCGGGTGAATCGCAATAGGCACTCGAAGACTCATGAAGAAAAGCATTACGCTATTCGTTTTAACTCTCATCTTGAGTGCCTGTTCGGGTGTGCCGGAGAGTAAGGAAATTGAGACCATGGTTCGTGAAGGGGTACTGAGCGAAGGTCTCGAGGGTTTGTTCGCGCTTGAAAAATTCGCCAAGACCAACGGTTTCAGGGAAAGTGACAACGTCTACGTGGTCGACGTCGAGTACGACCTGGTGTTCCAGAAGAGTTTTGTCGATGTTGTGCGCGAGATTCGTGACGACCCAACCGGTCCACAGTACGGGATGTTTGGCTCGAAGTTTGTGTTGGCCGCTATCCAGTCAAACTTTGGTCAGTTTGATGCCGGCGACCGAATCCATAAGAAGGACAAGGTTCGTTTGCACAAAACCGAACAAGGTTGGCAACTCGCCAAGTAGGATGGTACAAAATATGCGCCGGCCGACCCACAGGGTCAGCCGGCGTTGTCAGGACCTAGATATGAAGATTACTGCTGTCTTGCGAGGTCGCCTGCATGTGGCCTAGCATCCCCTGGGCTTCGGCTTCTTCGGCCAGTTTCATCGCTTTCTTGGCATTATCTTCCTTCAGTAGCTTTTCCGCCTTCTTGATCATCTTATCGGTATCTCGCCATTCTCAACCGACAGATTTTGCCTGTTTCCGAGCTTCTTTGGCGGTTGCAATCGCCGCTTTCGGGCTCATCCCGGCAGCATGGGTGGTGACGAGAAAGGCGCCACTGTAAAGCGCGAGCGTTGCCGCGAGTAAGGTGGTTTTAATCGTACTTGTTATAGAATTTCTCTTCCTGTTTGAATGCATTTAATCATGGAATGATTCATAACCCCAGATATCGGTGTCAAATCCGGCTTCACGAATGTGATCGGCGCGGGCCGATATGTAACGCTGGAATTCGGCTTCTTCGAGATACGCCTTTTCCAGCACATAGGCGTATACCGATTGAAAATGAAAGGTCTTCATGAATGCCCCGATGCGCATGACTTCCTTACCCTGGTCGAAAAAAACCAGCGAGGGCGTGTAGTTGATACCCAAATCACGAGCCCACTGTCTGGCAGTGGTCCGAGTGCCGTCGGGCGTGGTAATTACCCGGTCTGATGCCAGGTTGAGTTGAACGTTGTCGGCTTGCTCTACGAGTTTCCGGGTTGCGCTGTCAGCGAGAATTCGGCGGTGTATGGTCAGGCATTCCGCGCAGTTTGGTGCTTCGAAATAAACCACGAGTGGTTTTGTGGAAATTGAAGCTAGCTTGCTCAGGTCTGTTTCGGCTAAATAAAAATCCTCAGCGATCAGCGTGCCGCTAACTGCTGCCAGCGCATCGAGTCGGTACTCGGAAAAACTCAGTTTACGTTCGAGCTTGCGGGTCACGTAGTCGAGTGCGGCGCGAAAGTCGCGTGGGGGGTAGTAACCGTTCAGGCGCAATGCGACTTTTCCGCGTTCATCCAGAAAAACCAGCGTCGGGGTGTATTGAACCTTGAGTGCTGCGGCAAACGTTTTTTCGGTAAAATCCTGGCCGGCGACGCTGACCACCTCGCGATCACCCCACATGTTGAGTGAGATACCGTCGAAGTGCCTGATCATATGGGATTTGAGAACAGGATCGGTGAAATTCTCTTCGATCAGACGAGAACAATAGGGGCATCCATCCTGGTGGAAATAAAGCATGACGCGCTTGCCGGCCGCGGCAGCCTCGGCGACATCATCTTCAAATTCGAGGAAACTCTCCTTGAACCAGTCCGGTTTCTCAGACGGCTTTGAGCCATAAAAATTACCCTTTAGGCCTTCACTTGCGAGGCCTCGTTGGGGCGAGATCAGCATCAGCACCAGCATCAGCGTCAGCATCAGTGCCAGGCTAAAATCAAAACCGGTGCGGGTTGTTTGTCTGTGGTTACTCATCAAGTAGTATTAACAAATTCGATTAAAAGGCCTCTAACTCGAGATACATTTTATTCAGGTTGCGACCGAACATGTTATCAAATTCACTCCAGTGGCTCATGTGTTCGAACTGCGATAATGTTTGCACCTTGATTTCATAGTCCTCCAGTTCCGCTTCTTGTCCTTCCTCGACCACCGTCTTAAGCAGATTCAAATAATTCAGATACGGCATTATTGTGGTTTCGATATCGCCGCTGGGACCATGCCCTGGTACGACGTGCTCAAAATCTCCAGCCGCGATCTGCTCCAGTACCTCGAGGGTCCCGACAATGCTGCTGGAGCCGTCGAACCTGCCCATGCGCAAGTTGACACAATTGTCACCCATGAAGATGGTTTTGCTGGCGACGTGTTCGATCATGATATCGGTGTCGGTATGAGAGGGAAGCATCGAGTGGATGAGAAACTCTTCGCCGTCGATAACAATCCTGTCACCATCATCGACGGCCTTGTTGGCAGCCACGATTTTGGTGCCGATAGTCTGGCCCTCGGTGAGTCTCAACATCAGGCTTAACCAGGTGGCGCCTTCGCTGGAAAGGGCTTGTTTTATCGTATTGGCATGGGCATAAATGTCTACCTGCGGGTAGGCCTGTTTTACCGCCTGATTACCTAACCAGTGATCGCCATGAATATGCGAATTGAAAACCGCCAGCACAGGCTTGGTCGATATCCTGGCGACTTCCTTCAGAATTTCTTCACCTACCTGCAACGAACTTCCCGGATCGATCAATATCAGCCCGGTCTTGCCTTCGATCACGGCTGGATTGTTCATGAAACCCTGGTCGTCCGGATTGGGTTGAGCCAGCAGTCCATGCATGACATGGACCTTGTCCGCGACAGGCTCAAAGCTGAATTCTCCAACCGGCAAGTTCCAGGCATTGCTCGAAAACGACAACGCCATGCCGAGAGTAATTATCGTAGTACTTATGATTGAGCGCATCA
>JAAESG010000567.1 GCA_024229615.1 Gammaproteobacteria bacterium
CAGGCTATTGTCAGCGGTACCACAGTCGGCACTGTTTCTGAAGACGGGCCGCTAACAAGCACCGGCCTGATTTCAATTTCCGATCAGGACACTTCCGATAACCCGGTCAGTCTAATCGATGTCAGCGGTGTTGTAAGCGACAATGGCTATGGGAACTTTACACTTGGCGGCGGCAACTGGACTTATACCCTTGATAATACCAATACCGACGTACAGGCACTCGGCAGCGGTGATCGTTTAAACGATACCGCAACCTTCACGGCCTCTGACGGCTCTGTGCATCTGGTTAGCATCGTCATCAATGGAGTTAACGACCTGGCTGTCTTTTCCGGTGAAGATACCGGCACCGTCACCGAAGATGAATCTGTTACCGATAACAACCTGGTGACCTCGGGTACTCTTGAGATTGTCGATCCGGATGCTCTGGAATCCTCTTTCGTGGCCGAAACAGTCGCTGGAAGCTATGGCGAGGTGAGTATTAATACCGCCGGTAACTGGACTTATAGTGTTGATAATAGCCTGGCTGCAATCCAGGGCTTAAATGAAGGCGAAACGCTCACCGACCGCATTACCGTTAGATCCATCGATGGCACATCACATGATGTCGTCGTCCGTATTTATGGCGCAGGTGAATATATACCTGTCACCGTAACACCAGCACCGATCGATGATATTGAAGATCCGGTGGATGAAGTCGTCGAAGACACGAGCACCGAACCCGAGCAATCGACCGAC
>JAAESG010000568.1 GCA_024229615.1 Gammaproteobacteria bacterium
AGCCGCTTCAGGTATCTAAAGAACTGCTCCAAGATATTGTTCGTTCGTTGCGGCTGCAGAGTAACAGTTCCTGTTTTTGTGGCGACCTGAATGGGGTCGGCGAACAACTTATCCCAGTATTTATCAATCTGCTTAACCATCTTCCTGTAAGCGATGTTGGATGCCGATAGTTCTTCGATCTCATTCGAAAGGCGAAAAGCGATGACATGCGATCGAATGGTCTCGATATCCGCATCCCCCTCATCATTCAATCCAGCTTGGCTATCGGGTTGTGCAATTCTCATCGCCTCCCTCAATTGATCGAATATCCTGATCTTCTCATGCATCCTCAGCACGGTGCCGGCAAGTGCCTTGTCTGCCGGCGTCTTGCTTATCGGCGCCAGTAGTAGCAAAGATGCATCGGCTGCCATTTCCTTTTTTAGTCCTTGCAGACCGGGATAGGCTTCCTGCAGACGCAGGTAAAAGTCGAAGTGTGGTCTATCGAAGGGAAAACCAAAACCATGGGATTCGTTCTTGGCCTCCAAGATCCAACAGATAACAAGATAAGCCTTCACCAGCGGCGTCAGGGGCGTTTGCGGTTCGAGCAACGTCTTGCTTTCCAAGTAGCGGTGAAGACA
>JAAESG010000569.1 GCA_024229615.1 Gammaproteobacteria bacterium
CCTTTCACAACGACCTGATTCCTCGATAAGCACAAATCTTGCCCGCACCTTTGCGTTCAATCGTATTCAGTCGATCGGGCTCAAATCCATGGGCCAGGTAAGCCGCTTCGATCTGCTCAGCCGAAAAGGCCTTGAACCCCCTGTCGGTCAATCCATTTTCGGCGATAGCCTCGACTGAGCTAAAACCAAGCACTAGCCGGCCGCCGGGTTTGATCACTCTCGCCAGTTCGCTGATGCCCCGCTGCAAGTCCGGCCAGAAATAAACCGTGTGTACACTGCAGGCGCAGTCGAAACTCGCATCCGTAAACGGCAGTGCATCGACGCCACCCAGATGCAAGCCGATAGAATCGGACAAACCCATGCCGAGCATTTTTTTGTCGGCGGCGGCCAACATCTCGGGGGATATGTCGATCCCGTCAATGCGACCACTCTCCAGCCGACGCGCAATTTCGAACAACAGGGACCCGCCGCCAAACCCAATTTCCAACACCCGCGCATCTGCATCGGGTTTGAGGGTATCGTAAACCAGCCGGTTATCAGCGGCATTGGCCCTGTCGAGCAAACGCCCCATAAACAGCCTGCCGAAAATACCTTGCGGGCGCGCCAACTGGCGTGCAATAAAAGGCCAGAGACTCACATTGCTAACCTGGTGAAGTACATCCCGAATCCGATCAATCGGCTGCCGCTGCGTAAGCGCCATCGGCGTCATGGGTTTCGCGGCCACCGAGTGCCGGCGTAAATACACACACCAGGCGCATCCGCGTAAATGATTTCAGCCGATGTTTTTCATGTTGATCGAGCACATACAACGAACCGGGCCTTAGTGCAAAGACTTCACCCGTCGCGAGGTTTTCAACCTCCCCCTCGCCTTCGATTACGTAGTTGGCTTCAACGTGGTGCTTGTACCAGAGTACCTGCTCGGAACCCGCTTCTGTGGTGGTCTCGGTCAAGGTAAAACCGACCCCATCATCGGCCAGTAAAAAACGGCGGCTCACCCACACCGGACCACGCACATCACGTTCCGTATCTATCAATTCTCCCAAAGACCTGACTATCACATTGATTCTCCTGAATGACACTGATGGTTTTGACGCAATTTATACTAGCCCGCATTTCTCACCACCACTCGTAGCGAGACGACGAGAGGTCGTGCCCTGCCTGTATTTTGCGAGCGCTCTGACCGAGCCAAATGCAGGCAGGGTGCGGCATAGCGTCGTCGCAGTAGAAAGGTGGTGAGAAATCCGGGCTACCGCTCCTTCACGGTCATGCTGAAAGGGCGCCAGGCTTAATCGACAATCATTTCCTCTATCGATTTCGGGTGAGAGGTAACCGACTCAAAACCATCTTCTGTTAGTATGAAGCTGTCTCCCACCTGCGCCCTGAAACTGTCGGTGCTCACCGAACCGTCCACCGCCAGCACCATACCTGGCTGTAAAACCGTTTTGTCGCCGACCACCAGTTGCGGTGCTTCCAGAAAACTAAATCCGGTACCACGCCCACAGCGAAACGGATAGTCGTAACCCGAGCTTCGAATGACCTCGGCATAAGCTGCATGAACCTCTTCCGCAACTACTCCGGGACGCAAAGCGTTCAAGGCCGCAGCCTGGCTGTCGAGTGCAATCTGATAAATTTTTTCCTGCGATCTATCCTCAATTTCTCCAATCCAGAAAGTGCGGTCAAAGCCGAGCTTGAACTTGTGGAAGTTGGTCATGCCACAGAAGCACAGGAATACCGGTTCGCCACGGCGCATGACCCGATTCGACGCGCGATGATGGGTTTTGATAATGTCCTTGCCGGAGGCCATGATTTGCAGGAAATGGGTGTTCGGTGATATCTCGGTGGCGCCATAGTGCCGGGCCAGTAACTCGGCCGATTTGCGAGTGCCCGCGGCAGAAGTCGCCAGCGCCACTTCGTACTCGGCAACGCCGTCGGCAAGGGCCCCACGCCCCGCAATCATCATCGCGTTCGCTACCTCGCCGGCGTGCCGGGCCATCTGCAACTCCTGCTCCGACTTGATCATCCGCATCGCAGAAACAATAGGCGTCAGGTCTGCAAGACAGTTCGAATCAACCAGCGAATCGATGTAAGCACGTACCATCGGTGGCATTTTATTGGGTTCGATGGCGACCCCGGAGAGCCCCTTCAGTTCCCCCGGGATGTGCTCCCGCCACTCGTTACCCATACCGTCATTCCAGGCTTCAATCCGGTCTACCTCGGCATTTACCAGGGCCGAATTCAAATCGATCGACGGTGTAATGAGCAGGCTTTCTCCCTCTCGCGGAACCATCAACAGCGTCGGCCGGCCGAACTCCATATGAAGATAGTCGTAGTAGCCGCTAAAGTAGTAGATCGAATCTTCATCGGTAATCACCGCGACATCCATGCCGGATTCGGCCAGTTTAATCCTGAGACGATCTAAATGTTGCTTAAACATGGTTGTAAAATATCGAATATAAAACGACACTTTACACCATGAGCAAATTGACTTCCTATAGCGAAAGCCTACACGCGAGTATGCAGGCCTGGCGACATGATATTCATCGCCATCCCGAACTCGCCTTCGAAGAACAGCACACTGCCAAAAAAGTCATAGATTTGTTGACCGAATTCGGTCTGCAAGTACATACCCCTGTCGGCAAAACCGGTGTCGTCGGCGTGCTAAAAAAAGGCAGTAGCGAGCGCAGCATAGGCTTGCGCGCGGATATGGATGCACTCAGCATTGTGGAAGCGAACGAGTTTGACTATCGCTCGCTTAACGAAGGTAAAATGCATGCCTGCGGACATGACGGTCATACCGCCATGCTGCTCGGCGCCGCACAATATCTTGCCGCCGAGGGTAATTTCGACGGTAGCGTGGTGTTTATTTTCCAACCTGCCGAAGAGCATGGCGAGGGTGCCCGGGCGATGATTGAAGATGGCCTGTTCGAACGCTTTCCGGTTGACGCGGTTTATGCCATTCACAATTTTCCGTCACTGGCGACCGGAAAATTCGCAGTGCGGGCCGGCTCCATCATGGCCGCCGAGGACAACTTCGAAATCACCATCAATGGTGTGGGCTGCCACGCGGCGATGCCACACCTGGGCAAGGATCCGATCGTCATCGGTGCGGAGATCGTCACTGCCATGCAATCGCTGGTTTCGCGCACCCTCGATCCTGTCGACAACGCTGTGGTTTCATTCACCGAGTTTCTGACCGACGGTACGGTCAATGTGGTACCGCAACAAGTCATTCTGAAAGGCGACACGCGCTCGCTGACCACGGCGGTACAAAGCCATATCGAATCCGTCATGCAACGCATCGTCAGCGGAATCTGCGCCGCGCATGGCGCGAGCTACGAATTCAACTACCGACACAACTTTGTACCCACGGTTAACAGCGCGAAGGAAGCCGACATCGCGGCCGACGTTGCACGCCAGTTGGTGGGGCCGGAAAATGTCGTCGGCGACAGTCGCCCAGTAATGACATCGGAGGACTTCGGATACATGTTACTGGCTCGACCCGGGGCCTATTTACTGCTCGGCAACGGGGAGGACGGCGTTGGCGGTTGCAGCCTGCACAACCCGGCCTACGATTTTAATGACGACATCCTTTGTATCGGTGCCGATTTCTGGATCGCTCTAATCGAATCCCAGCTAAAGGCCCGTTAGTTCATGAGTGCAGACGAAACCCCAAAAAGCACCTTCGGCACCGCGGCCTACGGTGGCGACAACTGGTCGCAACGCATCGCCACCCACGCCGAAGAACTCGGCAGTGTGTGGTCCGACTGCGGTATCGATTCCGAATGGCGTGAACTCAAATCCGTGCTGTTGCACTGCCCGGGCGAGGAATTGAATGCCGCTCAGAAAGATCCCGAGGCGGTTCAAATGCTGGACGCTGTCGACCTCGGCCAGGCCCGTGAGGAACACGCCGCCATGGTCGAAATGTACCACAGCCAGAATGTGCAGGTACATTTCGTTGAACCCGACCTCCCCTGCCAACCCAACCTGATGTTTTGCGCGGATCTGTTCGTGATGACGCCCCAGGGCGCGATCATCGCCAGACCCGCATCGACGGTACGCACCGGCGAGGAGCGCTGGGTGGCGCGCAAGCTGTCCGCACTCGGAATGCCAATCCTGGCGACACTGACCGGTACGGCTACTTTCGAAGGCGCTGACCTGATGTGGGTAGATGAAAAAACCGCAATCATCGGACGTGGCCTTCGAACCAATGATCAGGCCATCTCGCAGATAGAAAGTTTACTGTCAGGACTGGACATCGAGTTGATCGTGGTCGATTCGCCGTTTGGCATCATGCATTTCATGAGCCTGCTGCGTATCGTCGATCACAACCTGGCAATCTGCTGGCCGAGACGCACGCCGCATCACACGGTGCGCACACTGCAGGAGCGTGGTTATGAAGTCAAATTCCCGGCCTTTGTCGACGACCCGCAGAGCTATCGCGGGATCAACTTTGTCACCCTGGGTCCACGCCGTATCCTGATGGTCGGCGGAATACCCAAAGTGCAGGCATATTTTGAAGATCTCGAGATCGAATGCCTGGTCACACCCACCGACGAATTGACCAAGGCCGCCGGCAACGTGGGTTGCCTGACCGGCGTCCTGCAGCGCGAAAAAACAAGTTGAAAAAGCAACCTCGATTTTTTTTTGCATCTGCCAGATGACCTAGGCACAATCTCGCCTGGATACAACCGGGGAATTTTCATTGAAGTCCGTAATTGAACAACGTGTCACGCAACTGCTAGATTGCGATATCAGAAAGGTGTTAGGCGCCCGCAAGGTCGGTCTGGAAAAGGAAAGCCTGCGTGTCGCCGTCGATGGCGGCATTGCACAAACCCCGCACCCGGCCGGGCTAGGTTCCGCGTTTACACATCCGAGCATCACCACCGACTATTCGGAAGCGTTGGTGGAACTGGTGACACCGCCGTTCAATCACTTTTGTGATACCTTGCAGTTCCTCGACGACACACACCGCTTCATCTACAGCCAGCTCAACAATGAAATCCTGTGGGCCAGCAGCATGCCCTGCGTGGTCGAAGGCGATGCCAGCATTCCGATCGCACAATACGGTAGTTCCAATGCAGCAAGAATGAAATCCGCCTACCGTCGTGGCCTCGGTCATCGATACGGTCGCATGATGCAGGCGATTGCCGGGGTGCATTTCAACTACTCCTACCCCGACGAATTCTGGTCGCGCTACCAGTCGATACTCGGTGATCAACGCGATCCACAGGTATTCATCTCGGAGTCATATATCGGCATAGTGCGTAATCTGCAGCGCTATGGCTGGCTCGTGCCCTATTTATTCGGTGCATCTCCAGCCATTTGTGCTTCCTTCCTCGGCACATCTCCAACCTCGCTGAAGAAATGGTTCGACTATTCCTACTATGCCCCTTATGCGACTTCGCTGCGTATGGGTGACATCGGTTATCAAAACAGCAAGGAGGGCGAAGCCGGGATCAAGGTCGACTACAACAGCCTGCAGGGTTACGTCGATAGTCTCACTTACGCGATTTCGACGGCCTACCCCGAGTATCAGAAAATTGACATGGTACGCGACGGAAAATGGCAACAATTGAACGCTAATATTCTACAGATCGAAAACGAGCATTACTCCAGCGTGCGCCCGAAGCAGATTCTGCAGGGTGAAGAAAAGCCGTCGCTGGCGCTGGCCAGGCGTGGTGTGGCTTATATCGAGCTGCGCTCCATCGATGTCAACGCCTATGAGCCGCTCGGCATCAGCGAAGAACAAATGCGCTTCCTCGAGTCGTTTTTGCTGTTCAGCCTGCTGTCGCCGAGCGAACCCTACGACGATGCCGAGCTGAGCGAGATCAAACACAATATCAACGCGGTTGCCGAACGCGGCCGCGACCCGCAGTTAAAATTGAGGCGCGCTGGTGGAGAGGTGCTGTTGCGCGACTGGGCCAACGAAATTTTTGAACAGATGTCCGCCAGCTGTGATTTGCTGGATAAGGACGCGGAAGCACATTCTTACTGCGATGCCCTGCAAACACAGCGCGCCAAAATTAGCGACCCCGACCTGACGCCATCGGCGCGCATGCTCGCCGAAATGGCCGAGAACAAGGAGGAGTTTTATCATTTTGCGCTGCGTAAATCACGCCAGCACCAGCAATGGTTTGCACAACGACCGTTGGATGCCGACAAGCTCACCGATTTCCAGCACCAGGCGCAGCAATCAATCGCGCGTCAACGCGAGATTGAAGCCTCGGACGACATTTCCTTCGAAACCTTTTTACAGAATTACTTCGCGCAAGCCTGAACTTTGGCACCAGCAAAGGTCGCCACCTTAGAAAGTGCTCAAAAATCACAAAAATGCCTGTTCGGCCAGTCCCGGCGGGTCAAGAAACCATAACGCAACACGCCTGGTTACAGGCCCGCACATCTAGCCCGCATTTCTCACCACCTTATCTACTGCGGCGACGCTATGCCGCACCCTACCTGCATTGGCTCGGTCAGAGTGGTCGCAAAATACAGGCAGCGCACGACCTCTCGTCGTCTCACAACGAGTGGTGGTGAGAAATGTGGGCTAGAACTATTCTAGGATTAACCCATAAGCATTTGACAAAGTTGATAATTATAAATTAGAGTTCATTAGCAAAGATAACAAATTGAAGGCATTCAATAGCGGCTAGAATAAAATCACATGACATTAGTTCCACAAAACAGGAGAATGTGGTTAGCCGGATAAGAAATTTTGCCATTTATGGGGGACACAAAATGCCAAATAAAAAATCGGTGGAAGAGCATCTTCAGTATCTTGAACTCGATCAGGATTCGATAAGCGAGTTAGGTAAAGTAAAAGATATTCTGGAACCAGCCATGGATGAGATGCTGGAAAAATTGTACGCGCACATACTCGAAGAACTCGAGTTAAATCCGCTTACTTGCAATGAATCGGAAATCGAACAAATCCGTTCGGCGCAAAAGAATCATTTAATGGAAGCGCTGTTCAGCGGAAATTTTAACGACGAATTCTACGAAAAGACATCCAGAATCGGCCGCGCCCACGCGCGCATTGGACTGACACCGGATTGGTATATTGGCTGTTACAATCAGATGCTCTACCAGTTTATTGCGCTGATTTACGAACATTACACCGATGAAAGTGAATCAGCGGTTTCACTGATACAGGCGGTCAGCAGCATCATATTCCTCGATATGGACCTGGTGATAAACTGTTATCTCGAGGCAAAAGACGAGTCTATAAGACGGATTCTGGTGAATTCAACAGAGCTACGCACTGAAATGTGGAGTTTTTGTGATGAGTTGAACACGGCAGCGCTAGAAATCAATTCTACGGCCGAGACCTTGTCGGAGGGTACACAGACCCATCAGGCTTTGACTTCGTCTACGGCAGGTTCCGATTCTGAAGACTGGGACGAGATCTCTAAAAGTGCGAGCCTGCTGCTGGCTCAGGCCCAGAATTTAAGAAAACAGGCATCCAGTCTGGATGAGCACCTCAAACAATTGCCACTGAGTGAAAAACTGTACCTTCCGGAAGCTGGTTTACTGGCAAGATTGAAGAACCGATTTTTTGGCAAGCGCTACTACTTCAACAAAACCGGTTTACCATCGGGTTAAATGCCGAAATAGCAATTCAGGCTGCCAGTTAACTTACTCTGTAGTAGTTGGCATACAATCTTACAGGCGTTGTCAGAGTATCCGGCCTGAATGGCTGTTTAGACTCTGAGAGTTAGCGACTGTACGCTTAGTTAGAAATAAGCGGCAAAGTGCCCAAACCGGTTTTAGCTATTAAAAAGTGATCGGTTCCACACGACCCATTACAGATATTCATACCCATTCTCAACCATACTGGCAAGAGCTGACCGGTAGCTGTCAGTAACCACAGGATCATGCGCCCGCTGACTACAAATAGCTCGATCCAAACACGAGATGTTCGCTGCCTTGATTTCAACCTGAATCCGTGGGTTCAGGGCGGATGCAGAGCGTAACAATTTGATTTCACAGTGGAATCAAAAAATCTGAGCTTCACCCATAGGTTAAGCGGGTATTTTTTGAACCGCTGTGTGATCAAAGGCTTGCGTTATGCGCTGTCACGGACCCATGGATTCAGGTTCAAGTTAGCGGATAGTGAAGTATTTCAAGCACGAGAACATCCGGTACACGATATGATCTCAACTATTAAATACCATGCAAATACGGATAGATATATTTCTACCAATTGTTGGATTGACTATGTTACTTGTTGCTCTAATATGATTTTTGGTAATTTGGCTGATTCCCCTCAATTAATACATTCCACTATTATTGAAAGTAAATGAAACGATTCTTCATCAAACTAATCATGCATGGTATCGCCCTGTTACACTGGCGGGGTATCCAAACTCTCGGGAATTGGCTGGGTTTGCTGCTGATGAACACCAAGAATCGACAACGTCGAGACGCACTAATCAACATCCAATTATGTCGCCCTGATCTCACTCCCGTACAACAGAGAGAATTGCGACGCAACAGCGTAATCCATTTTGCCCGGACCTATATCGAGATTTGCGCTATATGGCTCTGGCCCGCGCAAAAGGTATTGGATTTGGTAGTCAAGGAATCCGGCACTCACCAGTTGGACAGGGATTCTAGGCAGGGTCTTATAGTGCTGATACCCCATCTAGGGGACTGGGAACTGGTTGGGCTCTATATGGCGGCTCGAGGCCCAGTCGCCAGCATGTACCGTCCTCAGAAGTACATAGACGAGTTAATCCTGAAGTCCCGTCAGCGCAATGGGGCCAGACTAGTCGCGGATGATTTGCGAGGTGTTAAGCAATTGTTGCAAGCTTGCCACCGAGGCGAAGCTGTATGCATACTTCCAGATCAAGTGACCCGAGAGGATAAAGGGTCGGTGTACGCCCCCTTTTTCGGAGTTCCTGCCGTAACCATGTTACTGGCGTCAGGTCTGATCCAGCGTAGCGGAGCAAAAGTAGTCTTTATGTTTGCTGAACGCTTGCCTCAGTCCGACGGTTTCCATCTGCACTGTCTACCAGCGCCTAAGGGGCTGGACTCAAGTGACTCAGTTACAGCAGCAAAAGCGCTCAACCAGGGTGTGGAGGATTGCATTGCCATCTGTCCGGAACAATATCATTGGACATACAGGCGTTTTCGACGTCGACCGGATGGTGAGCCTTCACCTTACAGGGGGCGTTCTACATAAGTCTATTCTCTCCGTTTTTACATCTGTAGACACCCAAAACCTAGTACTCCTTCAATCCTTCTGAGCGGGCAATCAAGAACCAAGATGGCGTTCGTCTCTGAATCTACCGATCAGAGACAATCTGACAAAACCATTTCAGGTCTCACGAATGGCCGCTTCGGGTAAAAGCGGAGAGAATAGACTTATGTAGAACGCCCCCTGTAAGGTGAAGGCTCACCATCCGGTCGACGTCGAAAACGCCTGTATGTCCAATGATATTGTTCCGGACA
>JAAESG010000570.1 GCA_024229615.1 Gammaproteobacteria bacterium
GCCGAGAAAGGAGATTTGTGGCACTGGAAGGCGGCTCGCACTGATCCATACAACCATGCCGACGATCAATGGCTGACGATACCCAACGAACAAACCGGACGCAGGGATGATGCCGGCAAAGGCGGTGATGCCCGAAACGAGACCGAAGATAAATCCAAACCGTTGTACATGCAAGATGCGACCCGGAAATCCTCAAAACCAGGGTTTCTGCTCATGAAAGAAGCTGTTAGAATAACCGACTACTCTGGGTTTAAGGCTGGGGATATAATCCCCTACCGGTTACCCCAAAATCTGATCGGCTCGCGCGGTGATATTAAGGCATTCAGCCGACACGCCGATGGCGGCTGGACATTGATGCTTTACCGCCCGCTCGACACCGACCACGAAGATGATGTCATTTTTGATCCCAGGAAAATGTACAGCTTTGCCATGGCCGTGTTCGATGATTCCGGCGATGAAGACTCTTACGACATCGAGACCACCATCACCTTGAAATTCGAGCGCTAAAATCTAACCCTGAGGATTGCGACGTGAGCAATACCTACCCAACAC
>JAAESG010000571.1 GCA_024229615.1 Gammaproteobacteria bacterium
CTGCGCGATGCCTTTGATCCGAAACAGAGAAGAAAATAAATGGAAGTGGGAAGTCGGAATGGGGAAGTCGGAATGAGGAAGTGGGAATGCGGATTTCGGATTGATGGACGGTATTGGATCTTTCAAAATACCTCACCGCGGACGCTGAGGACGCAAAGGTTTTTTAATTTAAAAATCCGATCAGTCATCCCGCTGTTTCTAAACGGCAAATGAAAAATTAAAACTTTCTCTGCGTTCTTTGCGTCTTTGCGGTGAAAATTAAAAATGAAGGCATTCGTGAATGGCAAAGCTTCTGGAAACCGTCGATCTCGTCACAAACTTCTACACCTACGAAGGGGTCGTGCGTGCCCTTAACCGGATCAGTCTGACCATTGAACACGGCGTCACCTTTGGCCTGGTGGGGGAATCCGGCTGCGGGAAAAGCGTGCTGGTGCGTTCATTAATGCGGATCATACAAGAACCGGGCCGCATCGACGGGGGACGGATTCTTTTTTACCCGGAGCGTGATGCCGGCCCCGTCGATCTGGTTCAACAATCCGATGACTACCTGTGCGGGCTGCGGGGCAACCAAATATCGATGATCTTCCAGGAACCGAATGCCGCTCTTAATCCGATCATGAGTATCGGCAATCAGATCGCCGAGAGTTTCCTTATCCATCGCCGCAAGGAATTGGACCGGGATGCATCAACGACAAGCTCCCTGATCCCGACCCGTTCCAAGAGCCGCCTGCGCAAAGAAGCACTGCGCCGGGTCGTCTCACTGTTGGAACAGCTCGGCATTGCCAATCCAAAAGAGATTGTCCACCGCTTTCCCCACGAACTTTCCGGAGGAATGAAACAGCGTATCGTTATCGCCATCGCCCTGGCCTGCCGCCCCATGCTGCTGATTGCCGACGAAGCCACTTCCAACCTCGATGTAACCATCCAAGCCCAGATTCTGCAACTATTGCTCGAGTTAAAGAAGACGCAAATTTCTTCAGTGCTTCTGATCACCCATGATTTGGGGGTTGTCGCCGAAACCTGCCAGCGAGTGGGCGTTATGTATGCCGGCAACCTGTGCGAAGTCGCCGATGTGCAGGAGTTGTTTTCCAACCCACGCCATCCCTATACCCAGGCCCTGCTCGCGGCCGTGCCGAAGTTCAGCCAGGAAGGCCAATTAAAGAGCATCGGCGGCAATGTGCCCAATCTGGTCACACCACCGCCCGGCTGCCGGTTCCATCCGCGCTGCGCCCAGGCGAAACCCGCCTGCCGCGAACGATTTCCGGCGGATACGCACCTGGGCAACAACCACACGGTCGCCTGCTATCTTTACACCGACCAATCCCGAGCGAGCGCCCCATGATTGATCCAATCAAAATCTTATCCTTAAAGGATCTTAAAAAACATTATCCCATTATGGGCGGCGTGTTGCGACGACAAGTGAATTC
>JAAESG010000572.1 GCA_024229615.1 Gammaproteobacteria bacterium
GCCAGGCTGACATATTGAGCTTCGGCGTAGGCCTCGTCATCACAACCCTCGAGCTCGATCCCGACCGAATAGTCGTTGCAGGCCGTTTCACCGTGCCACTGCGACTCTCCCGCGTGCCAGGCACGATCCAGAAAGGACACGAATTGCAGGATATTTCCGTCACGCTCTAGCAGACAATGAGCCGAAACTTTCAGGTGACGAATCGATTCGAAATAATCATCCACGCCGATATCGAGTTGATTACAAAAAAAAGTTTGAATATGGCCGCCACCGTATTCCCCAGGTGGTAAACTGATGCCATGTACGACGATCAGTTTTATATTGCTGTGATCGGGTCTGGCATCGAAATTGGGGGACGGAATCACTTCCACAGACTGCAACCAGCCAGCATCATCAATGAAAAGTTTCGTCATTCGCCAGTCATCACCTGTTGTCACTGAAATTGAAATATTACGAATCCCCGGCACCTTAGTTTATCTACCTTGAACCTGCAAGATCTCAATAAGCCTCAGCAGCAGGCGGTCAAATGTATTGACCGGCCATGCCTGGTATTGGCCGGTGCGGGTAGCGGTAAAACGGGTGTCATAACCCGTAAAATTGCCTGGCTGATCCATCAGGGCTATGCGGCGAATCATATATGCGCAGTTACATTTACCAACAAGGCAGCGCGGGAGATGCGCCAGCGGGTAACTCGTCTGATGGACCGGCAAACCACTCTGGGATTGAAAATCTCCACCTTCCACAGCCTGGGTCAACGAATTTTACAGCAAGAAGCTTTTCGCCTGGGCTATCGGCGCGGCTTCAGTATCATGGATTCAGGTGACGTCGAAACCTGTCTCCAGGGGCTCGCTCATCGAATCGATCAGGAAAGCGATTACATTCGCCAGTCCATGTTTCAGATCGGCCGCTGGAAAAATGATTTCATCGACCCACAGAGCGCGCTTGCCACCGCAGATACCCCGCTACTGCAAGCCCAGGCAAACCTGTACCTGGAATACCAGCAACACTTGCTGGCCTGTAATTCCATGGACTTTGACGATCTGATCATGCTGCCGGTACAATTGTTTCGTCAGCATAGCGAGGTGCTGAACAACTGGCAGGACAAAATTCGTTACCTGTTGATTGACGAGTACCAGGATACCAACACCAGTCAGTATGAAATGGTGAAAGCTCTCTGCGAACTGCGTCAGAAACTAACCGTGGTCGGTGACGACGATCAATCGATATACGCCTGGCGCGGTGCTCGCCCGGAAAACCTGCAACGTCTGCAACAGGATTTTCCATCGCTGGAACTCATCAAACTCGAACAGAATTATCGTTCCACCAGCCGTATCCTCGGTGCCGCCAATGAATTGATTGGTAACAATCGCCACCTGTTCGAGAAAAAACTCTGGTCGGCCTCAGGTGCCGGTGACCCGATCCGGGTATTCCCCTGTAAAAATGCTGACGATGAAGCAAATCGGGTGGTTGTCGACATCCTCAGTCAGCGTTTTCAGGAACACACCCCCTGTCGGCAATTTGCGATCCTGTATCGAAGTAATTTCCAGTCGCGAAACTATGAAAAAGCACTGCGCGATCATTCGATCCCCTATCAGGTTGCTGGCGGCAATGCTTTTTTTGAACGTCGCGAAATCAAGGACATTATGGCTTACCTGCGCCTGTTGACCAATCCCGACGATGACCAGGCCCTGCTCAGGATAATCAATGTCCCGCGTCGCGCAATTGGCGCAACCAGCATCGAGGCACTGGCAGCCTACGCGGGCTCGAGGAAGCGCAGCCTGGATACGGCGATGCGCGAGCTGGGTTTGCTTGAATCCCTCGGCAACCGGGCCCGGGTCAGGATCCACGAATTTATCGAGTTGATATCCGAGTTGCGCCAGCACGCACAGCAGGACAACGCCATGGACCTCTGCCGCAAGCTGATCACGCGAATTGATTATGCTGACTGGCTAAGCGAGACCTGCAGCTCGACGAAGCAGGCCGAAGCCGCGATGGAGAATGTCATGGAGTTGATTAGCTGGATCGGTAACTTGCAACAAGAGCGCGACGACAAGTCACTTGACGCCGTGGTATCGCATTTATCGCTAATCTCGATACTCGAAAATAACGAGGATGAGAAATCACAGGATGCGGTGCAATTGATGACGATACATGCCGCCAAGGGTCTCGAGTTCGAGCATGTCTACCTGGTTGGTTTCGAGGAAGACAGCCTGCCGCACCATCAATCGCAAGATGCCGACAGTATCGAGGAAGAGCGCCGGCTAGCCTATGTCGGTATCACCCGGGCAGCCGCCAGGCTGACGCTGAGCTACGCTAAAACCCGGCAAAAGTTTGGCGAAATGCGACAATGCGAAGCTAGCCGGTTTTTGTATGAACTACCCGAAGCCGATCTTGAAGGTGCCGAGCACACCCTGAGTAAACTATCGGAGGGTGAAAAGCATCAGCGGGGTCTGGATACATTCGCCGATCTGAAGGCGCTACTGGGTACGGCTGACTGATACCCCGGCTATTCTATTAACCCGGCGCAAGTAGCGCCATCCTCACAAGATCCCGATACGTCAACCCGGCGGGCCGCCGGGGGCCGCATGCGGGGGGATGACGGTGTAATAGCGAAGATTGGACCCCTGTAGATTAGTGCGCGAGAATCTGGCTCAGGAACAGCTGGGTACGTTCGTGCTGCGGATTATCGAAGAATTCATGCGGGTTGTTTTCTTCGATAATTTCACCGCCGTCCATGAAGATGACGCGATTGGCCACCGTCTTGGCGAAGCCCATTTCGTGGGTTACGCACAGCATGGTCATACCTTCCTGCGCGAGTTCGATCATGACGTCGAGCACCTCTTTGATCATCTCCGGATCGAGCGCGGAGGTAGGCTCATCGAACAGCATGA